>DATKFA010000338.1:0-16550 GCA_035511715.1 Candidatus Acidiferrum sp.
GGCGGGGCATGAAATTGACGATCGCGTTCGACGATCTGTCCCTGCCGCTGCCGCCGATGGCGGCGCCGGACGTGCGCCAGCTGGTCATGGAAGAGGTCATCGACATGGCGGCCGAGGCGGGCATCGACGACCTCCACCTGATCGCCGCGCTCGGTCTGCACCGGCGCATGACCGACGACGAGCTGCGCCACATCGTGGGCGACCGGATCTTCTCGACGTTCCATCCCGACCGCCTCTACCAGCACGACGGTGAAGACCCGGAGAACAACGTTCACATCGGCAAGACCGCGCAGGGCGAGGAGGTCACGCTCAACCGACGGGCGGCCGAGTCAGACCTTGTGATCTACGTCAACCTGACGTTGGTACCGATGGACGGCGGGCACAAATCGATGTCGACCGGGCTCGCATCGTTCCGGAGCATCCGCGTGCACCACAACGCGAAGACGCTGCTGGCATCGCGTTCGTACATGAACCCACCCGACTCGGCGCTGCATCACTCCTGCATAAGGCAGGGCCAGCTGATCGAGGACACCGTTCGCGTCTTCCACATCGAAACAACTGTCAACAACCACGCTTTTCCGGCCGTCGCGAACTTCATGCAGAAGCGCGAGACCGATTGGACCGCGCAGGACCAGGCGATGTTCCTCGCCACGAAGCAGATGACGGACATCGCCCCGCCCGCCTTCAAGCGCAACGTCTTCCATGCGATGCGCGCGCCGTACGGATTGACGGCGGTGCACGCCGGTCAGGTCGACGCCGTGCACGACAAGACGCTCGAGGCGGTGCACAGGCAGATCAACGTTCGGGTCGAAGGCCAGACCGACATCGTCACGCTTGGCGTCCCGTACCTCGGACCGTACAACGTCAACGCGCCGATGAACCCCATCCTCGTCGTGTGCATGGGCCTTGGCTATCTCTTCAACTTTTATCGCAACAAGCCGGTCTTGCGAAAGGGCGGAGTTCTGATCCTGACCCACCCCTGCCGGTACGAGTTCGACGCGGTCCAGCACCCCAGCTACATCGACTACTACGACGAGGTCCTAGCCGATACGACCGACCCGGTCGAGATCGAGGAGAAGTACGAGATGCGGTTCGCGGAAGACCCGTGGTTCCGGCAGCTTTACCGCAAATCACATGCCTATCACGGCATCCACCCGCACTACGCCTGGATCTGGGCCGCTCACGCCATGCAGCATGCCGGCGACATCATCTTCGTGGGCGCCGACCGGGACGTCGTGCACCGGCTCGGTTTCAAGGCGGCGACCACCCTCGAGGACGCCTTCGAGATGGCCGAACAAACCGTTGGCCGGCATCCAAGCGTTACTCATCTGAGGATGCCTCCGATCATGCTGGCCGAGGTCGACGCCTGAGCCGATGACCCGCCTGTTCGCCTGCCTCGCGATCGCGGTGGCAGTCGCCGGGTGCCAGGGGCCCGAATTCGCCGAGGGCAAGGCGGCGACGCCGCAGAGCGTCGTCCTCCAGCCCAGCGATGTCCCGGGCATGCAGCGATGCGCCACGACCGGTGACGTGAACACCGTACTGAAGCAGGAGAAGAGCGAAGGCTCGCTGGCCTACCCCATGAACGCCACCGAGTGGGAGCAGTGGCAGAGGCAGGGCGCCACCGATGCCTACTTCGCCGTCTACGGCGCGACGGCGGGCGACTGCGCCGCCGTCTCCGCGGCCGGCACCGGTGCGCCGCGCGGCGCGCTCATGGTCGGACTCGTCGTCGAGTTCCGAACCGTGGCGCTTGCGGCCACCAACTACCAGCGCGCCTCGACCCTCATGGGCCTCGGGCCGCAGGACATCCGGTTCATCGAGCTGGCGAACGGCACCACGACGTTCGGCACCGCCACCGGGCTCGGCCCGCTGTCGATCATCGGCAGCGGCCTGGTCGCGGGCACGAATTATTTCGTTGCGTTGTGGCAGAACAAGCGCTTCGAGTCAGACTTCATCGGCTATGCGGTCGCCGATTCCGACGCCGACAAGGCCGTCCTCAGCATGAACCGGAGAATCCCCTAGGTGCGCGTGAGAACCCTGATAGTCATCTTCGGGCTCCTGGTGGCTGGCTGTGGAGGCGGTTCAAGCGCCGGCGCGCAGGGCCCGCCTTCGGCGCAGACCGTCGCCCAGAGCTCGTCCGATTTCTCCAGCGTGCAGAAATGTCCGGACAGCGGCTCCTACGAAACGTACCTGCAGGCCGAGCAGGCAAAGGCGCCCACCAGGTACGCGACCGACAAGAAGTCGTGGGATAACCTCAAGGCGGCGGGGGCGAACGACAGCTTCATCGCCGTGAACGCCGACACCAGCTCGGATTGCGATCAGTTCGGGTCCAGCAACCTCCAGGGGAAAGTCGGTGAGGTGTTCGCGGTCCGCTTCCAGGACTCCGCCAAAGCCGCGGCCGCGTACACGACAACTCAGAGCGAGTTTCACCTCGCGGACTCGGACGTCGCCTCGCTGAAGGCCTTCGGGGCGACTGTTCTGAACGGGACGGCAACGGGTTTTGGCCAGAACTCGACCGTCGTGAAATTCGCCATCGCGAACGTCACCGCGTACATCGCGCTCTGGCAGAACAAGGAGTTCGAGGTGGCGCTGGTCACGTACAACCTTCCCCTCACGGCGGGCCCCGCGGCCACGACGAAAGTCAACTCGCGGATTCGCTGATTTGGCCTGGTACTCCGAAGCTCCGCTGACGCGCCTGGCGAACACCGCGGCCGAAGTTGTGCGCGACGTCGGCCGGGTGCGGCGCGCATGGCACTGGAACACGCCACGCCCGCACACCTGGCCCGAGCAAGGCGCGGTCGTCCCAGCTCCGGCCACCGACCTCGGGTGGGCGCGCGCCGAGCCCGTCCGCTCGATTCGCTGGCTCATCCAGCGTGCGCTCCTCCTTCCGTTTACGGAGGCGATGGTGCATCCGAAGGTCGAGGGCCGCGAGTTCGTACGCGACCTCGAGCGCCCGGTCATCTTCGCCGCCAACCACTCGAGCCACGCGGACACGTCCCTGATCCTGCATTCGCTCACCGACGCGGCGCGCGACCGGACCGTGGTGGCGGCGGCGGCCGACTACTGGTTCAAACACCCGCTGCTCGGCAACGTCGTCAGCCTGTTCCTCAACACGTTTCCGTTCTCGCGCACGGGTGGCGCGCAGGCACAGCTGCACAGCTCGAGCCGGCTGCTGAAGTCGGGCTGGAACCTGGTCCTTTTTCCGGAGGGCAGCAGGTCGCCCGACGGCCGCATCCAGGAGTTCAAACCTGGCGTCGGCTACCTGGCCAAAGAGACAGGCACACCGGTCGTCCCGGTCCACATCCAGGGCGCTTTCCAGGTGATGCCCCGCCACCAGCCCCTGCCCGTCCCGGGCAAGGTCCGCGTGCGCATCGGCAAGCCTATGACCCCAGAGCCAAAAGAGGGGACGCGCGAATTCACCGCGCGCGTCGAGAAAGCGGTGCGCACGCTTTCGGCGGACAGCAGGCAGCCCGACGTGCAGGGGACGTGGATCGAGCGCTGGCGCGCTACCAAACCGCGCGAGCTGCGCTACGAGGGCAACGGCAGCTAGATCTCTTCGACCCTGAACACGGGATGGTCGGGTGCGATGCGGCGCAGCTCGGCGTCTGACGAGTCCGCGCTCACCCCGCCGAAGAACATCCCGACCTCAAACTTCCATCGCTTCAGGTAATCGCGAAGGATCGGCACCTTATCGTCATCCGGGATCTCGATCGCCTTGAACCGCTGCACGCGGTTGCCCAGCAGGAGCTCGCCATCGCCGGTCACGCGGATGTTGCGCACCCAGTGCGTCTGCCCTCGCGGCGCGACCAGGTATTGGGTCTTGCCGAGCGACAGCAGGTTCACAGGAGAGCTTCGCCATTCCCCCGACTTACGCCCCCGCACACGCAA
Organism: Candidatus Acidiferrum sp.; assembly: GCA_035511715.1. Taxonomy (GTDB): domain Bacteria; phylum Chloroflexota; class Dormibacteria; order Dormibacterales; family Dormibacteraceae; genus 40CM-4-65-16. Next base: position 3,886 of record DATKFA010000338.1, read on the forward strand.
GACGCGCGAGCCCCAGACGCTGATTCCGAGGTGTGTGGACAGCGCGACGAACCGATTGAAGACGTGCTTGGTAAACCAATCCGGTCGTTGGTAGTGCATTTCCGACGGGCTTACGATACGGGTGGTTGACGTACTCCATCGTGGCGCGGGACAGGGAGACCGGCGAGCTCGGCGTGGCCGTCGAGTCGCACTACTTCCAGGTTGGACCGGTCGTCCCATGGGCGATCGCCGGCGTCGGCGCGGTCGCGACGCAGTCGATGGTGAACATCAGCTTCGGGCCCCTCGGCCTCGAGTACATGCGCAACGGCTACTCGGCGGGGCAGGCGCTCAAAGCCCTGCTTGCGGCCGACACCCAGCCCGAGTCGCGCCAGGTCGCGCTGGTCGATGCCTCCGGCAACGTCGCGGTCCACACCGGGGAGAAATGCATTCCCGCCGCGGGCCACCGCGCAGGCGATGGATTCAGCGTCCAGGCCAACCTGATGGAGAAGGACACCGTGTGGGACGCGATGCACGAGGCCTTCATGACGACGACGGAGCCACTCGCGGAGCGGATGATGGCGGCGCTCGAGGCCGCCGAGGCCCAAGGCGGCGACATCCGAGGCAAACAGTCGGCGGCGATGCTGGTCGTCACCGGCAAACCGACCGGACATTCGTGGGAGGACCGCGTAATAGAGCTCCGGGTCGACGATGCGCCCGACCCCATCGCGGAGCTGCGCCGGCTTCTGCGCATCAAACGCGCGTACATGACCCTCAACGATTCCGAGCGCTTGAACCAGAACGGCGATAAGGCCGCGGCGCTCGACACGCTGCGCAAGGCCACGAAGGTGGCTCCCGACATGGTTGAGATCCAGTTCTGGGCCGGCCTATCTCTCGCCGAAGAGGGACACCTCGAAGAGGGCTGTGAGCTGATGATGCGCGCGGTAAAAAAGGACCGTCGATGGATCGAGACGCTGCATCGTCTGGTTGCTGTCGATCGTCTCAAGGCAGACCTGGCGCAGAGGGTCGAAGCGCAGCTAAGCGCAGTCCGCCTTTAGACTTCAGAGGCTTTGGGCAAAAACAAAGGTCGACGCGGGCCTCGACGTCCTGAAAAGCCACGCAAGGCCGAGCGCTCCGACGGAGATAACAAAGAGCAGGCAGTCGTGATGGACGCGGTCGTCTCGCAGGCACTGCCGAACGCGATGTTCGAGGTCGAGGTCGAGGGGGGGCACAAGCTCATCGCGTATGCGGCGGGACGCATGCGCCGCTACTTCATCCGCATCACCCCGGGCGACCGCATTCGCGTCGAGCTGTCGCCTTACGACCTTACTCGCGGGCGCATCGTCTACCGCTACCGCGATTGACGTTTCTCCGGGAGCTCGAGAAGGCCCGCGTCTTCGACCTCGAACAGCTCCGTTACGCGGGCGCACCTGCGCACCCCGCGCACGCGCCGGGATTCAACTACTTCCTGCACCGCCATCACGCGCGCGGGGCGCCTGAGGCTCGGACCAGCGCCTCCGGGCTCGTCGTCACGCCGGAGCATTCCGGCACTCACATCGACGCGCTTTCCCACCAGGCCGAGAACCTCATGCTGCACGGCGGCGTACATGTCGACGAGGGCGTGCAAACCTCGGCTGGGTTCAAGCAGCTCGGGATCGACACGATGGCGCCCCTCGTCTGTCGCGGGGTGCTGCTCGACATCGCGCGCGGTCGCCGGCTGGAGCCGGAATACGTGATCACGCCGCAGGACCTGGAGCAGGCGGCGCGTGCCGAGATCCGCGAGGGCGACGCGGTCCTCGTCCGTACCGGCTACGGCGCGCTCTGGTCGAAGCCGGACGAGTACATGAGGGCGGCGGGCGTTTCCGCCGCCGGCTCGAGGTGGCTCATCGAACACAAGGTGCGGGCTGTCGGCGCGGACAACATGGCCTTCGACGTGGTGTTCGGGCCGCCCGACCCCGAGCTCGGTGTGACGCTGCCCGGGCACCTCCTGCTTCTCGTGAGGGCCGGAATCCCGATCATCGAGAACCTCAACCTGGAGGAGCTGGCCGCGGAAAAGGTCTACGAGTTCGTGTTCGTCTGCCTGCCTCTCAAGATGCGGGGCGCGACCGGCTCGCCCGTCCGTCCGATCGCGATCGCGTAGCCAACCGGGCGCGTTTGACGCCAAAAGCCCCTGATTCCAGCATCGGGCCGCGGCCTCTGGCGACAAACGCCCCCGGAGATCGGCTTTACAGCTCTAGCGGCGCCCCACGGTCTGGAAGCAGTCCAGGCAGTACACCGGCCGCGCGCCGGTAGGGACGAACGGCACCTGCGTCGGCTTGCCGCAGTTCGAGCAGATCACGTCATGCATGACCCTCGCTCTGCCGCCGTTGCCGTCGGCCTGCCGTCGCGCTGCCCGGCATTCTGGGCATCGCCGCGGTTCGTTCTGAAGCCCCCGGGACTGGTAGAACTCCTGCTCGCCCGCTGTAAAGAGAAACTCCCTCCCGCAGTCACGACACGTCAAGGTCCGATCCACGAAGCTCACCGTCACCGATCCTGGCCTCCCCTTGTATTCGCGCTGAGGCCCGGACGATGCCGGCCGGACTCCCCTCCAGCGTGCGGTGGCGATTTTAACGCGGTTGGCGATGATTTGGAGGCAGGTCTTTACCGGCCTTGGTATGGCTTTACGCGGTTGCGGCCGCACGCTCCACGGCAGGTTCCTCGGCCGGCGGTGCTTGGGACCCCTCACCGGTGCCGGCTCCTGTCAGGGGCACCTCGCGCATGAAGAGCGTCGCGATCAGGGCCAGGATCAGGACCGCGCCGGCGAACACGTAGATGTCGTGCAGGGAATCGGCCAGCGCCAGCCGAATGACGTGGACGAAGGCCGGTGGCAGCTTGGCGAGCTGGGTCGGGTCGAGGATCGTGTTGGCGCCGGACGCCGGCAGGGTGTGGGGAACGCCTGGCGGCAGGTTCAGCGCAGTGACCCGGTCGTTGAGGTAGCCGGGCAACCGGTTGGAGAGGATGGCGCCGAGGATGGCGCTGCCCACCGTGCCGCCCAGGTTGCGCCAGAACTGAATCTGGCTCGAGGCCACGCCAAGGAACCGGCGGGGCAGGGCGACCTGCACGGCCGTGAGGTAAAGCGGGAACGTGACGCCCAGGCCAAGGCCGACCACGATGAGGTCCGCCACGACGTGCCACTCCGGGGTCGAGGGCGTGATCTGTGACAGCAGCCACATCCCGACGATCATCACCGCGACTCCGATCGTGCCGAGGAACCGGTAGTACTTGATCCGGCGCATCACGAACCCGGTGAGAGTGCTCGCGGAGAGCAGGCCGAACATCATCGGGGTGATCAGCGCCCCGGAGTTGGTGGCGCTGATTCCGAGCACGCCCTGGAACACCAGCGGCGTGAACAGGATCGAGCCGAACATGCCGAACGCGGTCAGGAACCCGACGATCATGCTCACCGAGAAGGTGGGGTTCTTGAAGAGGTGCAGGGGCACGATGGGATTGCCGACGCGCGACTCGACGAAGACGAACACCGCCAGCATCAGCGCGGCGAATGCGAGCAGGCCGACCACCTCGGGCGAGGTCCAGGCGTGATCGCGAGTGATCGAAAGCGCGATCAAGAGCGGAACGATTCCCGCCGCCAACGTGATGGCGCCCGAGAAGTCGATGTCGCGCCACGATGCCTTGGAGCGGACGTAGGGCAGGCCCGCGAGCACGACCAGCAAGGCGATGACGCCGACCGGCACGTTCACGTAGAAAACCCAGCGCCAGCTGAAGTGGTCGGTGATGAAGCCCCCGGTGGTCGGCCCGATGATCGAGCTGAGGCCGAAGACCGCGCCGAACACACCCTGAAGGCGGGCGCGCTCGCTCGGTGGGAACAGGTCGCCGATGACGGTGAAGACGGTCGCGAACAGCACACCGCCGAACACGCCCTGAATGCCGCGGAACACGACGAGCTCGGTCATGTTCTGAGACAGTCCGCAAAGCGCAGACGCGGCGACGAAACCGACCATGCCCGCGATCAGGAACGGCTTGCGGCCGAACAGGTCTCCGAGCTTGCCGGCGATCGGCGTCATCGTGGTCGACGTCACGAGGTACGCGGTCGTGACCCACGCGAGCCGGTCGAGACCGTTCAGCTCTGCCACGATTCGCGGGATGGCGGTGCCGACGATGGTCTGGTCGAGAGCGGCAAGCAGCAGCGCCAGCATCGTGCCGGCGGTGGCGAGTATCACCCGCCTGCGGGAGAGCCCCGTCGTGATGTAGGTCGCGGGTGCTGTCTCGATCACTTGCCCAACTCCTTCCTGGCGTTCTCCACCAGCAGCAAACACAGGTGACGCAGCTGCGCCAGGTCGTCCTTGCTCATCCCGTCGACCAGCTCTATCTGGTTCACGAACCCCTCCTTCCATATGCCCTCGATGCGTTCGCGGCCGGCTGCGGTCAGGCGGGCGCGCACGGAACGGCGGTCTTCGGTGTCCGGCACGCGCTCGACCAGGCCGTCCCGCTCGAGGTGGTCGACCAGCCCCGTCACGTTCCGTGGCGTCATGGCCAGGTCTTCGGCCATCTCGCCGAGCGGCAGGTCGCCGCAGCGAAAGAGGCGGAAGAGAACGCCCATCCGGCCCTCGCTGAGGCCGTGCTTGGCGCCCCAGCGCTCCTGGAGCAGGTGCAGCGACTTGCCGGCGAGGCGCAGTGCCGCCAGCGCTTCGACGGAGCTGACATCGAGGTTGGATGGAGTTAAGAGCTCGCGAAACCGCTTCATGTAGAGGCGGCCGTTCTCGTCGGGCTCGACTTGGAAGCCGGCCTTCGAGAACTCCTTCAATTCGTTTGTATTCATATTGAACTGCTGCATTATTACTGAATACAGGATCTGGTCGCCAGTTATTCTCGCTAGCTGTTGATCGTCGACGCCCACCTCGACATCGCCTGGAACGCCATCGCCGACGGCCGAGGATTCCTTGAGCCACCGGCTCCTGGCTACGCCGTCAGCCGCTCCACTCTGACGGCGGCCGGGGTCGGCCTGATCTTCGCGACCCTGTACTGCGCCCCCGCCCGCGGGGCCCGGGCCATGCGGACCCGGTTCGTCTACGAGAACCCCCGCGAGGCGAACCTCATGGCCACCGCCCAGGTCAACTACTACCGGAGCTGCGGCCTCGAGCTGCTGCGCGACCGCAAGGGGCTGGCGGCCTACTTGCGCGGCTGGAGGAAAGGGCGCCTGGCGGCCGTCTTGCTGATGGAGGGCGCCGACCCGATCGAAACGCCGGCTCAGCTTGGGGCGTGGGTCGATCGCGGGGTCCGGATCATCGGGCCGGCGTGGAGCGGGACCCGCTACAGCGGCGGCACGGGGGCGCCGGGCGGCCTCACCCAGCTTGGCCGCCAGCTCCTCAAGGCGATGCGCCGCAAGGGGGTCATCCTCGATCTCAGCCACATGGCCGAGCAGGCCGTCGCCGACGCGTTCGAGGTGTGGCGCGGTCCGATCATGGCCTCACACAGCAACTCGCGCGAGCTGGCCCCTGGCGACCGGCAGGTGACTGATCAGACCGTCGCCGAGATCGCGCGCCGGGGCGGAGTCATCGGCGTCAGCTTCTACAAGGGCCACCTGCGGGCGAGGGGTGAGCGCACCGACGCAGGGCTCGACGACGTGGTCGCGCACATCGTGCATCACGCCCGGGCCGCTGGTGGACCCGAGCACGTCGGGATCGGCACCGACCTCGACGGGGGTTTCGACACGCGCTACGGGGCGATCGACAACCTCGACAAGCTCAAGGCGGTCCAGGCCCGGCTGCGACTGCATTTCAATCGCGCGCAGGTCGAAGGGATCATGTGCACCAACTGGCTCGGGTTCCTTTCTAGATCGCTTCCGCAACCCTCTTCGCGGTCATGAACGCGAAGCCCATCCCGTGCCCCGTGAAGCCGGCGCACACGTAGACGTTCGCCATCCCCTCGAGCGGCCCGGCGATGGGGAGGCCGGACTCGGTGAAACCCATCGTCCCGGCCCAGCGGTGCGTCACCTCGGCCGACACATGCAGATCCCGTAGCGCGCGATCGAGGTGGGCCTGGATCTCCGGCGTCGGCCGGTCGTCGTCCGTCTTCTCCGTCTCGAGCGAGGTGTCGCGCCATCCTCCGAGCAGGACCTCGCCGGTGCGGAGCTGACGCCAGTAGCGGTAGCCGAAGTTCGAGTAGATCGGCATGTCCGCGATCGGGTTCGGATCCGGCGCGGTCGCCACCATCTGCGCACGCGTGGGCTGGATCTTCAGCGAAGGCACCAGCTCGGTTGAGTAGGCGTTCGTCGCCAGGACGACGACGCCGGCCTCGCACTGGGTCTCACCGGCGGTCACGATCACGCCCTGCCGTCGCGGCTCCAGCACGGTCACTGCAACGCCTTCGCGTATGGCGCGTGGGCGGGCCTGCCGCGCGAGCGCGGCGACCATCGCCGCGGGGTCGATCTCGCCATCACGAGGATTGACCAGTCGCGTGCCGTCCCACCGCGCGTCGAAGCCGTCCTCCTGCAGAAGCTGCTCCGACTCGATCAGGAGCGCGCGCTCGTCGTCAGATGCGGGGAGGATGGCGCTCCCGAGCCGCCGGTGGCCGACCTCCTGGCCCCGCGCTGCCTCGATCATCCGATCCTGGTTCTCGTTTGTGATCTCCCACACGTCGCGCGCCACCTCGCGCCCGTAAGTGCGCACCGCCTCGGCGTAGCTCGAGGCGACGCCGGCAAGCAAGAATCCAGCGTTGCGCCCGCTCGCTCCCCACGCGAGGTGATGTCGCTCCACCAGGACGGCGTCGATCCGCAATCGGGTCAGATGCCAGAGAAGCGACGTGCCGGCGATGCCGCCCCCTACGATCAGCACATCGGCCTTGTCGGGAAGCGTGCCGGGGTACCTCTCGGTCGGCGGCGCCCAGAACGGCGTGCTCACGAGTCCCAATAGAATCAGAAGTCAAGTGGATTTCGAGAGCTATGACGTCCTGGTCGTCGGCGGAGGGCTCGCCGGCATCAGGGCAGCGATAGCTGCCGTCGAGGCCAATCCCCAGATCCGGGTGGGAATGGTCTCGAAGGTCTACCCGATGCGCAGCCACACGGTCTCAGCCGAGGGCGGTGCAGCCGCCGCGCTAGGCCCCGGAGACTCGTACGAGAACCACGCGTTCGACACCATCAAGGGCTCCGACTACCTGGCTGACCAGGACGTGGTCGAGGCGTTCGTGCGCGAGGCGCCGGTCGAGATCATCCAGATGGAGCACTGGGGCTGTCCATGGAGCCGCAACCCCGACGGCAGCATCGCCGTCCGTCCTTTCGGCGGCATGACGACCTGGCGCACGTGCTTCGCGGCCGACAAGACGGGCTTCCACATGCTCCACTCCGTTTTCCAGACCTCGCTGAAGTACGAGCAGATCGTCCGCCACGACGAGGCGTTCGTGACCAAGCTCCTGATCGAGGACAGCCGCTGCGTCGGCGTCGTCGCGTTCGACATCCGCACGGGACGCTTCGATGCGATCACCGCGAAGTCGGTGATCCTCGCCACCGGCGGGCTTGGCCGTGTCTACGCATTCACGACCAACGGGAACATCTGCACCGGCGACGGCATGGCGCTCGCGTATCGCGCGGGGGTGGGCCTGAAAGACATGGAGATGGTCCAGTTCCATCCGACCGGCCTGCCGTTCACCGGCATCCTGATCACCGAGGCGGTGAGGGGTGAGGGCGGTTACCTCTTCAACAACCAGGGCGAGCGCTTCCTCAAGGACTACGTCCCCAACAAGATGGAGCTTGGACCGCGCGACATCATCTCGCGGGCGATGATCACGGAGTTCGAGGCCGGGCGCGGCTTCGAGGGTCCGCACGGCAAGTACATGCACCTCGACGTGCGCCACCTCGGCGAAGACGTGATCGACCGCAAGCTGCCGTTCATGCGCGAGCTCGGGCGCGAGTTCATGGGCATCGACATCGTCCACGACCCGATTCCGGTCCGCCCCGTGCAGCACTACATGATGGGCGGCGTCGACGCCGACATCTCGGGCGCGACGCCAATCCTCGGCCTGTACGCCGCGGGCGAATGCGCCAACGTCGGCCTCAACGGCGGCAACCGCCTCGGCTCGAACTCGCTTCCCGAGTGCCTCGTGTTCGGGGCAGCCGCAGGCCGCGCGGCCGCGTACTACGCGAGCTCGGCCAAGCCGGTGACGGCGAACCCGGTCGACTCGATGCTGTGGGACGAGGCGCGCCGGGTCGAGACCGAATACCTCGACAAGAAGACCGGCACCGAGCGCATTGCAGTGATTCGCGAAGAGATGCAGAAGGAGATGGACGCCGGGGCTGGCGTGTTTCGCGACCGCGACGGTCTCTCTCGCCTTGCTCGCAACCTCGGCGGTCTCCGCGACCGCTTCGAGCGGATCAAGATCGACGACTCGAGCCGCACCTTCAACACCGAGGTCCTCGCGGCCCTCGAGCTCGACTACATGCTCGAGGTCAGCAGCGTCATCGCGTTCTCCGCGCTGGCGCGCGAAGAGTCCCGCGGTGCGCACGCGCGGCGCGATTTTCCCGAGCGCGAGGACAAGAGCTTCCTCAAGCACACGCTGGCATTCCGCACCAACACGCTGGCACCACGACTGGAGTATCGAGACGTGACGATCACCAACTACCAACCGCAGGCGCGCAGCTACTGATGGCTGACAAGACCGTCACCGTCAAGGCGACACGCTACGACCCGCAGCACGACGAGAAGCCTCGGTTCCAGTCGTACGAGATCCCGTTCTACGACGAGAGCATGGTGGTGCTCGACGCGCTCAACTACATCAAGTCGCACGTCGATGGAAGCCTCAGCTACCGGTGGTCATGCCGGATGGGCATCTGCGGCAGCTGCGGCATGATGGTCAACGGCGTACCCAAGCTGACGTGCAACGCGTTCCTGCGCGACTACTGGCCGCGGCCGGTCGTGGTCGAGCCGCTCAACAACTTCCCGATCATCCGCGACCTGGTCATCGACATGGACGACTTCATGCATAAGCTGAAGGCCATCAAGCCGTGGATCATCCGCAAGCAGGAGATCCCGATCGGCGCCCGTGAGCACAGGCAGACCAATGAGCAGATCGACGACTTCCGCCAGTTCAGCCAGTGCATCAACTGCATGCTGTGCTACGCGGCGTGCCCGGTCTACGGCCTGAACAACGAGTTCCTCGGGCCGGCGGCGACTGCGCTCGCGCGCCGCTACAACCTCGACTCACGAGACGAGGGGCTGAAGATCCGGCTCCCCGTGGTCGCCGAGTCGGAGGGCATCTGGGAGTGCAGCTTCGTCGGCGAGTGCTCGGTCGTGTGCCCCAAGGGGGTCGACCCGGCCAAGGCGATCCAGCAAACCAAGCTCGACACGACCCTGCGCTTCGTTCTTCCTTACGGAAACCGCGAGTGACGGCGGAGGCGCAATCCGCTCCACGCGAATATCGGTGGCGCATGCCCGCCGGCTGGTGGACGCGCAACCGGCACTACGTCAACTACATGCTGCGCGAGTTCTCGTCGGTGCCGATGGCGCTGTGGATGCTGTGGCTGCTGGTCGAGATTCAGCGCGCCGGGGGTCCAGCCTCGCAGTACCGGCCGCACGGCTCGCCCGCGTTCATCGCGTTCAGCGTCATCGTCCTCCTGTTTTCGCTGTACCACAGCGTCACGTTCCTCAGCCTTGCGGGGACGATCCTCCACTTCAAGGTCTTCGACCGGCCGGTGCCGTCGCGCCTGATCGTGCTGGCCATGTTCGGGATGTGGCTGGTCGCGTCTGTCGTCGTTGCGTTCGTCCTGGTCTGGTTCGCCCGATGAGCAGCGATGTCCGGCGGCGACCCGCGCTTGCGCACCTGTTCTGGTGGTTCCTCTTCTCGCAGGGCGGCGTGCTGACCGCTCTCCTGCTGCCGGTCCACGTGCTCGTCCAGGGCATCCTCGGGCCGCTCGGCTACGCCCCCGTGGTCGACAGGCATTACGACACGTGGGTCAACGTGCTGGGCAACTCGCTGGTCAAGCTCTACCTCCTCGTCCTGTTCGCGTTCGCGTTCTTCCACTACGCCCATCGGCTGCGCTATTTCCTGGTCGACGTCGGAGTGCGCGCGGCCAGAAGCGTGCCGGCGCAGGTGGTCTTTTACGGCGGCGCCGGGGTCGTGACTTTGATAACGCTCTGGATCCTGCTGACGACCGCACCTCTCTTCCACTAACGCCGTGTACACGGTCGAGGCGGTCCCGGCTCCGGAGCTGGGCAACACGAGCTTTGTCGTCGCAGACACCGACCACGGCGTCGGGGTGGTCATCGATCCCTTTCGCGACATCGAGCGCTACCTGAACCTCGGCGACGACCTGCACGTGAAGCTCACGCACGCGCTCGACACTCACCTGCACAACGATTTCGTCTCGGGCCGCCACGAGCTCGCGGCCGAGGTCGGCGCGAACACCGACGAGATCTCGGCGGGGGACGAGCTCACGTTCGGCGATATCACGATGCGCGCGCTCCACACGCCGGGCCACACTCCCGACCACAAGTCGTACCTGCTGAGCGAGGGCGGCCATCCGCGGGCGCTGTTCTCGGGCGGGGCGGTGATGCTGGGCGCGATCGCGCGGACCGACCTCTTCGGCCCGCACCTCGCGGTGCATCTCGCGCTCGAAGCTTTGACCACGCTCCAGGCGAGGCTGCGCGGCCTGCCCGACTACCTTCGCGTGTTTCCGACGCACGGCGGGGGCTCGTTCTGCGGTGCCGGAGGTCGCAGCGGTCACGAGACTACGCTCGGACATGAGCGCGAGACCAACCCATTCTTTCAGACCACCGAGCTGATGCCGTTTCTCGCGCGTGTTCTCAATCAGCCGCGCTACCCGGCGTACTACCGTGACATGGCCGCCATCAACCGCGGCGGACCGCCCCTGATCGGGCGCACGCTGCCGGCGCTCGCGCCTCTGACTGCAGCCGAAGTCGCGAGGATGATGGACGAGGGCGCGGCGGCGATCGACGTGCGCGATGGACGCGATTACGACCGCGGCCACGTGCCCGGCAGCTACAGCATCGGCCTCGAGGGGGCGGTCAGCGTGTGGGCGGGATGGCTGATCGCGCGGGACCGGCCGATCGTCCTGGCCGGCGGAAGCCACGCGCAGCACCTGACCGCGCAGCGCCAGCTGCTGCGCATCGGCTACGACCTCGTCGCCGGCGAGCTCGACGGAGGCATCGACGCATGGCGCGCGAGCGGGCGCGAGATCTCCACGTTCGAGACGGTCGACGTCGAGGACATGGCGACGTGGGTGCTGAGCGCCGAGCCGATGACCGTGCTCGACGTCCGCGACGAGCACGAGTGGGCCTCAGGTCACGTGCCCGGCGCCGTGCACATGTACGTGCCGGATGTGCCGTTTCGTGCTGCCGAGATTCCGCGCGAGGCGCCGGTCGCCGTCCACTGCGCGTCGGGCTATCGCGCCGGGATCGCCGCCAGCCTGCTTGAGCAGGCCGGTTTGGCGCGAATCGTCCACGTCAAGGGCGAATACTCGGACTGGGACCGCCTGCACCTCGCGGAGTCGCGGCCTTAAACGAGCCGATAGAACCTCCAGAAGTCGGCGTTCACCGGGAGGACCTCGACGTCCGTGAAGCCCGCGTCGCGTGCGTACTGGCGAAGCCGGCTCGGGCGCATCACGGTCCCTGTCCCGGCAGACCCGGGCTCGACCATCCCGACCGGCAGGCAGTGCACGGCGCTCCATCCGTACATGAATCGCTCGAGCTCGTCGCCGGGAGCGGTGAACTCCTCCGCCACTCTTTCGTCCGCGATCAGGACAAAGCCGCCCTCCCGTACCAGACCGCGCATCGCGCGAAGAGCGCCGACTGGATTCGCCATGTCGTGGATGGTCTCGAACGCGGTGACGACATCGAAGGCGCCTGCGAGGCTCGGATCGGCGGCATCGCGCAGCTCGAAACTGACGCGGTCGGCCAGACCGGTGGTGACCGCATTCCGGCTGGCCTGCTCGATCGATGCGGCGTCGATGTCGAGGCCGTGGACCTTGACCTTGGGATACGCCTTCGCGATGCCGATGCTCGACCACCCGGTGCCGCAGCCGATGTCGGCGACCCGCGCGGGCGGTTCGGAGCACAGGCGCGCGTCGAGCTCTGGAACCGCGGGAAACCACTGCGTGCCGAGCAGGTTCAGGAATCCGGTTCGGTTGCCGTCGGCGATGTTGCTCCGCATGTCCGCCCCGTACGCCTCATAGGGCACTCCACCGCCGGTGCGAAACGCCTCCATGAGCTGGGGCATGATCGAGGCGACGCTAACGATGCCGAGCGGCAGGGGCGCCAGGAAGTTGGTGCTGTCGGCGTCCGTGAGGACCTCCGCATGCGCCGCCGGAAGGCCAAAGCGGCGCTCGGAGTCGACGGTCAGGATGCCCGCGACGGCCTGCTCCTCGAGCCACTCGCGCGCGTATCGCTCGCTGATCCCGGCGCTCTCGGCCAGCTGAGGTGAGGTCAGCGGCCCAAGCTGGGCGAGCACGCGATAGAGCCCGAGCCGGTGGCCGAGATAGACGTGCAGCAGCTCGAGCGCGCCGATGGTCGAAGTGAACAGCCTCCCCACGAGCGCGTTGCGCGCGGCGACATCTTCTTCGGACAGCGCGGCGGTGCGCATCCTCAGCCCTCCACTCTTTTGCGCGCTCGCCAGATCTCCTCGGAGGGCCACTGCCTCGCCCATGCGGCTGGCACGAAGTTGTAGTGCGGATGGTCGACCGAGTC
>DATKFA010000339.1:0-15239 GCA_035511715.1 Candidatus Acidiferrum sp.
TCCTCCATTTGGTCTCTGTGGCCTTCCGCTCCCCGTCGGGCAGCGCCCGCAGGCGCTCGAGCAGTTCCTGCTCCTTCTCCCAGGCCTCCCGCCGCCCCTCCTCGAACCGGCGCCTGGCTTCACCCGGCTCGAAGTTCCTGACGTCGGCGAGGATCACGGGCACGAGTGTGGTGGGGCGTTCGCTCCACCGCGGCTTCGTGATGTCGATCTCGCCGACACAGCGCATGCCGTACGTGTCGAGGTAGGCGCGGATGGCGTCTCGCGCCTCCCGCCCGCCCGCGAGCGTGACCATCTCGTCCAGGAACCCCTCGTCCTCGATGTGCTCCAGAAAGGCCACCACCTCCGGATGCGGGCGGATCACGTCGGCCACGTCCAGGAGCGCCAGCCCCATCTCGGACGTGACGTTGTCGGGGACGGACTTGGTGAGCGTGTCGGCGGCGTTCCTCTCGCCCAGCCACTCCTCCAGGTGTTCGCTGAGCCACCAGGTGGCCTCCATCGCCGACATGAACACCTGATGGCTCCGCGGATCGAACAGGATCCGCCTCAGTTCCTGGATGTCCGCACGGATGAAGTCGAGCAGCGCCGCTCCGGACTTCGACCGGATGTCGTGCTTCAGGGCGGCGATCGACGCCTGGGTGCGCGCGATGAGGTCGGCGACGATGGCCGGATCGGTCTCGATCGGAGGTGGCGCGCCGCCCGGCGGCGGCCCGCCTGGACCGTCGTCGGGACGCGAGGGGAGGAAGTCGCCGCGTCCGAGGATCGTCTCCAGCGCATCCCTGTACAGCGGATCGCCCCTGCCCACGACGTCCAGGAGGGCCGCGCGGCTCGCCGGCGACGCGAGGCGCTGGGTGACGTCGACGAACAGCCTCCCGCCCGCCTCGTACATGGGCGGCAGGGCCGTCAGCTGGAACAGGGAGTACCCCAGCGGCTTCATGGGGTCGGTCATCATCTGCTGATGACCGACGGAGAGATAGACGTGGTTCTCGCCGTCGTCGCGCACGGGGATGGGGAACAGCGTGGTGATCGGGCGGCTCTGGACGACGTGGACGTCATCGTCGACCAGGCACCATTCGATGTCCTGAGGGCAGTCGAAGTGCGCTTCGATCCGCCGGCCGAGGTGCGCGAGCCGGACGGCCTGCGCATCGGTCAGCACCTGCCGCTCCTGCAGCTCCGGCTCGATCGCCCGTTCCTGCGTCCCGCCTGCGGGTGCGGCGTGGATCGCGAGCCGCTTGGCGGCGACCACTCTGGCGACGATCGCGCCATCCCGCACCGTGTAGACGTCCGCGTTCACCAGACCTGAGACCAGCGCCTCGCCGAGTCCGAAACAGGCCTCCACGGAGGCGACCTTCCGATTGGAGGTGACCGGGTCGGCCGTGAACAGGACGCCGGACGCCTGCGGGAGGACCATCTGCTGCACGACCACGGCCATCTGGGTCTTCCGGTGGTCGACGCCGTTCCGCAGCCGGTAGGTCACGGCCCGCTCGGTGAAGAGCGAGGCCCAGCAACGGCTGACGTGCCGCAGGATCTCCGCCGTGCCCACGACGTTCAGGTACGTGTCGTGCTGTCCCGCGAAGGAGGTCGCCGGCGAGTCCTCCGCGGTTGCGCTGGATCGGACGGCATACGGGGAGCGCTCGCCGAGCCGGGCGAGTGTGCCGGTGATCGCCGCGGCCAGATCGTCGGGGACGGCGATCCCCTCGACGGTGCGGCGGATCTCCCCACTGAGCGTGCGGATCGCGTCCCGGTCGTCCGGCGTCAGGCGCGCCAGCCGGTCGAGGCGGTCGTCGAGGGACGGCACTCCCGCCATGATCCGCTGGAAGGCATCCGTGGTCACGCAGAAGCCGGCCGGCACGCGGACGCCGTCGATCCGCGACAGCTCTCCGAGATGCGCGCCCTTGCCGCCGACGACTGCGACCTGCGTGTGGTCGACGTCCTGGAAACCGAGCACGTAGAGACCCATCCGCGCACCTCCCTCGGGAGTACGGGCGCTGACCCGCCCGCTGACCATCGAGGCTGTGACCGACCGACCGATCAGCGGGGATACCGGAGGCTACCGCGCAGTGGCCCGGCCACGAAATGTGCGGCGGTAGGCGGTCGGCGTGGTGTCGAGATCGCCGGCGAATCGGGCGCGGAGGGCGGCGGCGCCAGGGAACCCGGCCTGCGCGGCGACGTGCTCGATCGGCAGCGCGGTCGTCTCGAGCAGCTCGCGCGCCCGCTCCAGGCGAAGCTGCCGGAGCCAGTGCTTCGGGCTGAGGCCCGTCTCGTCGCGAAAGCGTCGGGTCAGCGTGCGCTCGCTGCACCGGGCGTGCGCGGCGAGGTCGGCGAGCGTCAGAGGCCGATCGAGGTGCTCGAGCGCCCACGCGCGCGTCGCGGCGAGGCCGCCGCCGGCGGCCGAGGGGACCGGGCGCGGTGCGAACTGCGCCTGGCCGCCGTCGCGGTGCGGCGCGACGACGTTGAACCGCGCCAGCTCGGCTGCCGCCTCGGCCCCGCGATCGCGACGGACGACGTGCAGGCAGAGGTCGAGCCCCGCGGCGATCCCCGCGGAGGTGAGGACGTCGCCGTCGTCGACATAGAGCACGTCGGGCACGACCTCGACGCGCGGGAACCGAGCGGCGAGATCGGCCGCGGCCATCCAGTGGGTCGTCGCACGATGGCCGTCGAGGATGCCCGCGTGGGCCAGCGCGAACGCGCCGACACAGATCGACATCATCCGCGCGCCGCCGGCCGCCGTGGCGCTCAACGCCTCGAGCACCGGAGACGCGGGGGGGACTTCCCACCCGCCGTAGCCCGGGACGATGACGGTCTCGGCATCGGCGAGCCGCTCGAGCCCGGCGTCGAGGGTGACCGTGAACCCGTCGGCCGTCGGGATCGTGCCTGACGGTCCACAGATGGAGAACTCGTAGTGGCCGGGGACGCCGGCCATGCCCGGCGCTCGAGCGAAGACCTGGACCGCGCAGCCGAGGTCGAAGGTGAGCACGCCGGGGAGCGCGAGCGCGACGACGCGGTGGCGCGATTGGCCGGAAACCGATGAACATCGTCTGTCGGACATCTGGTGCAGTGTACCGCGGCGCGCGAGGCTACGAGCCATGAACACCATCGCCGGCATCCGGATCCCGGACAGCGCTCTCGCCCGCGACGCGCACGAGCTCGCCCTCGAGCTCAGCCCCGACTTCCTTCTCGCCCACGTCGACCGGACCTACGTGTTCGGTGCGCTCGCGGCGGCGGGCGCGGGGCTCGCCGTCGACGAGGAGGTCGCCTACGTCGCCGCGATCCTCCACGACCTCGGGCTGACCGATCGCCACGGCGGGGAGCTCCGCTTCGAGGTCGACGGCGCCGAGGCCGCCCGCGCGTGGGCGCTGTCGAACGGCATGTCCGCCGGCGACGCGCAGCGCATCTGGGACGCGATCGCTCTCCACACCTCGCGCGGGATCGCCGAGCATCGCTCGCCGGAGTGCGCGCTCGTCCACTGGGGGGCGGGGATCGACGTCATCGGGCGCGACGCAGACCAACTCCCCCCGGCCGTGATCGCGGAGGTCCACCGCGCATTCCCGCGGGACGGGTTCGCGAACGGGATGGCCGACCTGCTCGAGGCCGCGGCGCGGCGCTCCCCCGCCGCCTACGCGCTCACCTGGCTGGCGGAGACAGCGAACCGCTGCGGCGCGACGAGCCTGCCGACGTCCGACTCGTTCCTCCGGCGAGACCCCTTCGCCTCAGTGGCGGCATCGAGCGCGCCATGAACAACAATGTCGTCCTGACTCTTCAAGAAGCGCGACGGATTTCCGCCCCCTGTATACGACGCACTCGACACGCCGAAATTGGATGACGGCGCTCGAGCAGCTGAAGGCCTGACAGGCGGCCGGCGGAGGTGGAATCAGCCGAAGGTGCAGTCGACGGTCACCTTCTCCAGCGCACTGTGCAGAACGGCGAGCTCCTGATCGTCGAGACGCGCGACGAACAGCTCCGACACCCCATGCAGGTGAACCGGCGCCGTCTCGTGCAGTCGGGCCACGCCGGCATCGGTGAGCGCGACCACGACCCCACGCCCGTCTGCGTCCGAACGGGCGCGACTCACGAGGCCTTCATCGACCAGTCGGGCGACTCGCCGGGTCAGACCCGACCGTGAGCTGAACACCCGGGCCGCCAGGTCGGTCATGCGGAGGTCACCCCCGGCGCTCGCAAGCTGACCAAGCACGTCGAAGTCGGCCAGGCCGAGGCCGGTCTCCGTCATGAGATCTGTGTCCAGCCGGCGCATGAGCGTGGCGTGCGCCTGCAGCAGGGATCGCCAGGCCTCGAGGCCGCGCCCGCCCGGGAGCGCCTCCGCCACCAGGCGGTCGAGGAGAGCGGCGGGATCGGATCGACGAGATACTTGCACTTGCAAAGAGATGGGAGTAGGCTGGTGGTACTTGCGGTTGCAAGTATACCCCAGAAGCGGGGCAGAACCGTCCGAGTCCGGAGGAGCGCACCGTGACCAGTCAGATCCACACCGGAGAGCGTGAGGTCGTCCTGGTCGAGGACGCCCACGTCCG
Organism: Candidatus Acidiferrum sp.; assembly: GCA_035511715.1. Lineage (GTDB taxonomy): Bacteria > Chloroflexota > Dormibacteria > Dormibacterales > Dormibacteraceae > 40CM-4-65-16. Next base: position 4,524 of record DATKFA010000339.1, read on the forward strand.
TCCCATGATGGGCCTCGGCGTCCTCGAACCCCTGCCGTCCAGGCGGATCCCATATTCGATGGTGGACCCGTTCATCCTCGTCCACGAGGCCGTCGTGCCGATCAGTCCTGAGCGTGCGAGCATGGACACCAGGCATCCGCATCGTGGATTCGACAACCTCTGGTACCTGCTCGCCGGCGAAGCCAGCACCGGCCACAGCACCGGTCCGCAGGGTGCCACAGAACGCGTGCGACTCCAGGCCGGGTCCCTGCTCAAGCTCCGAACCGGCCGGGGCGTCTGGCACGCGGAGAAGATCGGCGCGGACGAGGTCGACGAAGGCAAGGTCGGCACCTTCCGAGGCGTTCTGTTCTGGGTCAACCTCGCACGCAAGGACAAGCAGGTCGAGCCCAGCGCGCAGCTCCTCGATCCCGAGGACATGCCTGCCCGGTACGAGGGCGATGCCACCGTTCGGGTGCTGGTCGGGCAGGGCTCTCCGGTGGAGCTCGGGACCCCCGCGCTCATCCTCGATGTCGAGTTGCCCAGGGGCGGAGCCTTCAGCCACCAGGTCCCGTCCGACTTCAACGGCTTCGTCTACATGCTCGAGGGCGAGGCGACCCTGGGGGCCAACCGACGTCGAGCAATCCGTGCGCAGATCGCCGTCCTCGGATCTGGGCGCGCGGCGACCGTTCTCGACGCGCTGCCCGGGACCCGCTTCATGCTGATGGCGGGGAGGCCCCTCGGAGAGGTGCCCGTCTACAACGGCCCCTACGTCGACTGAGCGGACATGCCGAGCGATCTCTCCATACTGCGGCTGCACAACACCGGAGCACGGACGGGCATTGAACATGTGGCGCCCCTCGCCTACTGGCGGCTGACCGACACCGCCGTCGCCGTCCTCGCGTCGAACCGAGGAGCGCCACGTCATCCCGCCTGGTACCACAATCTGGTCGCCAACCCCGTGACCACCGTGGAGATCGGCGCCGAGACGTGGACCGTACGAGCCCATGTGGCGGCTGCGGATGAGCGCACCAGGATCATCCGCCGCCTGGCGGCGCAGAGCCAGTCGGTGCGCGCCGCGGTCAGCCGCACGTCCCGGGAGATCCCCGTCGTCATCCTCGAGATGCTCGCCATCGCCGGCGAGCGGGACGTCTCAGCCGGCTCCAGCGAGATGCCGGCTGCAGGCGGCTGAGCAAGCAGTTGCCGGCGCTGTACCGCGGCAGCCGTGCCTGCAGGCCAGGAGGGTTCAGGTTCGACCTGTTCGCCTGACTCGCGAGCGCCTCGGCAGCGGTTGCACGCCGAGGACACTCGAGGTGGCGTCCTCGGCGTCGTCGAGCAGTTCCTCACGCGGTGTTCCATACCGGGCTCGCGCACTGATGGCGAGCCCGGCATTGACGGCGCGGCGCGCCCCGAGCTGCGTGGGGTAGTCAGGGGGCAGCTCCCCGCGTCCGACGGCCGCGGACAGGTGTGCAGCGATCTGTGCTTCGAATGCCGCGAGGCCAGTCTTGACGAAGCGTTGGACGTCGGGCAGATCGGTGATCGGGGCGACGTTTCCGAGCAGGCACCCGAGGTGGGACCGATCAGCCGTGGTGTACGCCACGAACTGCCTGAAGAACGCCTCGAGACCCTGGCGGATCGAGTCCTCGGCCTCCAAGGCACGCAGTGGCGTCAAGGCGACGGTGTCTCTGTAGCGCTGGAGGGCGCGCAGGAACAGCGCCTCCTTGTCGCCGAAGGCGTTGTAGATGCTGGGGCGACCCATGCCCATCGCAGCGCTGAGGTCGTCGAGGCTCGTTGCGGAGAACCCGTTGGCCCAGAAGAGCTGCGCGGCGCGGTCCAGCACCGCGTCGGGGTCGTAGGACCGCGGTCGGCCTCGTGATCTCGATTTTTCGATCATCTCGCATAAATTCTACCCCAGGTGATATTGTACTGAAACGAATAAAATACAGAGCCCGACCGGCCCTGCTGAACCGACACACGGGAGCGCGAGAGAGTTGCGAGCCATCCAGATCGCCCGCTTCGGAAATCCACGTGACGTCCTGCGCCTCGTCGATCTCCCGGAGCCGCCCGCTCCTGCTGCCGGCGAGGTCGAGGTCGCTGTCGAGTTCTCACCGCTGAACAGGCACGACCTCCTGGTCGCCAGCGGCGCCCTCGTGAAGCCGCCCCTCCCCCTGGTGCTCGGCAACGAGGGCGTGGCCCGGATCGTCGAGGTGGGCGAGCGCGTCGACACGGTCGCGGTGGGCGACCTGGTGGTCCTGCCGCTGTTCGCCGGAGCCTGGCGCGAGCGGCTGCTGCTGCCGGCCCTGGGTCTGTTCCGGCTCCCCGAGGGCAGCGTCGAGCAGTTCTCGATGCTGGGCGGCAATCCGCCCACGGCCGGGCTGATCCTCAGCGAGTACACCGACCTCGAGCCGGGCGACTGGGTCGCGCAGAACGCCGCAAACTCCGGCGTCGGACGTTCCCTGATCGCCCTGGCGAAGGCTCGGGGCTTGCGGACGATCAATCTCGTCCGCGACGAGTCCGCGTTCGCCGACCTGACCGCGTGCGGCGCCGACATCGTCCACCTCGACGATGCGACGGCGGCAGAGGACGTTCGAGCTGCGATCGGCGACGCCCCGGTCGCACTCGCCGTCGATTCGGTGGGCGGCGCCGCTGTCGGCCACCTGTTCGACCTGCTGTCCGACGGCGGCTGCTTCGTGACCTACGCAACAGCGACAGGGGAGCCGATGCCCATCGACGCGCTGACCCTCATCCACAAACACGCGACGGTCCGGGGATTCTTCGCCGGCGATTTCGACTATGCAACGAAGGTTCTGCCCGTCATTCGTGAGGCTGCCCCACTTGTCGCGAGCGGAGCTCTGTTCGTCCCGCCCGCCGCCGTATTCGACCTCGATGACATCGATGCGGCCGTTCAGCGGCTCGAACGCGGCGGGAAGATCCTGCTCAAGGTGGCCCGGTGACGACGGTCCAGATGGGCCTCCTGGGCGCGGCAGCCGCCCTGGCTCGAGCGCCTCCGCAGGGTGGCGATGACCAGGCATGCGACCAGACCATCGGTGTCCATTCCATCGAGGAGACCACACATGACCATCAAGCCCCTTCGCGGGCGCCCCGCAGTGAAGCTGGCCCTGCTCGGGCTGATCGGGTCCCTTGTCGTTGTCGGCGCGGGATCGCGGCCGTCAGCGAGTGCCGCAGCCGACGACAGAGCTGGTCCGAAGCCCACCGTTGTGCTCGTCCACGGCGGCTGGGCCGACGCGTCGAGCTGGAACGGAGTGGTGGAACGGCTGGAGGACCGCGGGTACACAGTGGTCGCTCCGCCCAACCCGCTGCGCAGCCTCCAGAACGATTCTGCATATCTCTCCAGCATTCTCGCGACGATCTCGGGCCCGATCGTCCTCGTCGGGCACTCCTATGGCGGCATGGTGATGACGGATGCCGCTACCGGCAACCCGAACGTGAAGGCGCTCGTCTACGTCGCTGCCTTCGCGCCCGACGCCGGGGACAGCATCGCAACCCTCGAGGCGAAGAATCCCGGCAGCCAGGTCGGTCTGTCGGCACTGACTCTGAGGCCCTACCCGGGCGGCGTCGACGCGTACATCACGCCCAGTGTCTTCCACAGCGTCTTCTGTGCAGACGTGCCGGCCGGCACTGCCGCGGTCATGGCCGCGACCCAGCGGCCGATCGATGCCGCGGTGGAGGCCGAGCCGTCCGGTCCGCCCGCGTGGAGGACGATTCCGTCCTGGTACCTCGTGGCCAGCGAAGACCACGCCATCCCTCCGGCCACGGAGCGGTTCATGGCCAGGCGAGCCGGCGCGACCACTGTGGAGATCTCAGCTTCGCACGTCGCCATGGTCTCCCATCCGGAGGCAGTGACCGACCTGATTCTCGACGCGGCGCGCGCGTCATCCAAGTAGACACGTCCTGTCGAACGCCCTCCGCGTCGTCGACGTGACACTCAACCCACCTCAGGAGACCTCGTCCATGAAGGACCGACCCAACGTCATCCTCGTCCACGGCGCGTGGGCGGATGGCTCGAGCTGGAGCGCCGTCATCGAACGGCTGCAGGCCGACGGGTTCCACGTCACGGCACCCCAGTTTCCGTTGACCTCGCTCGCGGACGATGTCGCCCGCCTGCGTCAGGTACTGGAGATCCAGGATGGGCCGACGATCGTCGCCGGACACTCGTACGGCGGCCAGGTGATGACGGCACTGGGCACCGATGCGCCGAACGTCGTCGGCCTCGTCTATATCGCGGCATTCGGCCTCGACGAGGGCGAATCCCTCGGGGCGCTGCTGTCCCAGGGACCGGTGACCCCAGCGCTGGCCCACCTCTTCACCGATCGGCGAGGCTACGGCTGGCTGTCCGAAGACGACTTCGTCCACCACTTCGCCGCCGACGTGGATCCGACCAGGGCCAGGGTGATGTACGCCGTGCAGCAGGCCCTGGCCGCCTCCGCCTTCGAGGACGTCATGGGTGTGCCTGCGTGGAGGTCGCTGCCGTCGTGGTACCTGGTCGCCGCGGACGATCAGGCGATCCCACCGGCTGCCGAGCGTCAGTTCGCCGCGCGCATGGGTGCAGTTGTTGTCGAGACTCCGTCCAGCCACCTGCCCATGGTCTCCCATCCTGGCGCGGTGGTGGAGCTCATCGAGACGGCGGCGGCCGCCGTGCTGGTCGCAGAGGCAGGATGATGGCACGTCTCGAGGGCAAGACCGCAGTCGTCACCGGCGGTACGACAGGCATCGGGTTGGCCACCGCCAAGCGGTTCGTCGAGGAAGGCGCATACGTCTTCATCAACGGACGGACGCAGGCCGAGCTCGATGCGGCGGTCGAGGAGATCGGCGAGAACGTCACCGGTGTGCAGGGTGATGGCGGCAGGCAAGGGGATCGCGATCGGCTCTACGCCGCGGTGGCCGACAGTGGCCGGCGCCTCGACGTCGTGTTCGCCAACGCCGCGGCCATCGACGTCGCACGGATCGGCGAAGCCACGCAGGAGCACCTGCAGAAGGCGCTGCCGTTACTGAACGACGGCGGATCCATCATCCTGAACTCGGCGAACACGAATGCCGAGGGCAGCGACGGCACGGGCGCGTACGCGGCCATCAGGGCGGCGCTGCGATCGTTCGACCAAACCTGGGCCACTGAGTTGCGCGGCCGCAGGATTCGCGTGAACGTGATCAGCCCTGGCGCTGGGCCGAACGCCGCCGAGGAGTTGGAGAACCACCAGGGGAGCATTGTTTCGGTGGCCCGCGGCGCCACGGCGGAGGAAGTCGCGAAGGCGGCGCTTTTCCTGGCCTCGGACATGCGCACGCCCACACCATGACCGACATCGACCTGAGCGCCCTGGCCGCCGCGCGCGACGGGTCCCAGCCCCTGCGCGGCTACCTGTCGACCCCATCCGGGCCCGGTCCATGGCCGGGTGTCGTGATGATCCATGAAATCTTCGGCCTCGACGACCTCATGCGCCGTCACGCTGACCACCTCGCCGGTATCGGCTACCTCACCCTCGCCGTGGACCTGTTCAGCTCGGGCGGCACCGCGCGGTGTCTGGTTGCCACCATGACCGCCCTGGTGCGCGGGCACGGCAGAGCGTTCGCCGATATTTCGGCCGCCCGGGACTACCTGGCCGGATCGATCGACCGCACCGGCAAGATCGGCGTCATCGGCTTTTGCATGGGCGGTGGCTTCGCGCTGCTGAGTGCCCACGACGGCTACGACGTCGCCGCCGTCAACTACGGCCAGCTGCCCCGCGACCTGGCCGCCGCGGTGGCTGAAGCGTGCCCAATTGTGGCCAGCTACGGTCGCCGCGATCGATCACTGCGGGGTGCGGCAGGCCGGCTCGAAGTGGCGCTCGAGGCGGCGGGGGTCGCCCACGACGTGAAGGAGTACCCGCGCGCCGGCCATGCCTTCCTCAACGACGCCGAAGCCGGTCCGCGGCTGCTTCGTCCGCTGCTGCGCGTCGCGGGCATCGGTCCAGAACCGGACTCGGCCGAGGACGCCTGGAAGCGGATCGAGGTGTTCTTCGCAGCTCACCTGCAGGCGTGACCAACTCATCTTCGCCAGAAGTGCGTGGGCTGAGTTCACCCCCCGATACTGTCCGCGAAGGAGAGTTACCGATGAAGTTCACAAGATTCGGCCGCACCGGTCTGACGGTCTCCCGCCTGTGCCTCGGCACCGGGACATTCGGAACACAGGCCGACGAACGGGTGGCCCATCAGATCCTTGACAAAGCCGCCGGTGCCGGAGTGAATTTCATCGACACAGCGGACATCTACCCGATGGGACCCGATCGTAGCGTCGTGGGACGCGCCGAGAAGATCGTCGGGCGGTGGCTTCAGGGTAAACGAGACCAGTTCATCATCGCGACCAAGGCGGGCGGTCCCATGGGTGCAGCGCCCTGGCAACACGGCGGCTCTCGCAAGCACCTTCTCGACGCCATCGACGAATCACTGAAGCGACTCGGCACCGACTACGTCGATCTGTACCAACTTCACTTCGACGATCCAGATACCCCGCTGGATGAAACCCTCGAGGCCCTCGACGCCATCGTCAGAGCAGGCAAGGCGCGCTACATCGGTGTCTCGAACTTTCTCGCCTACCGACTCGCCCGGGCAATCGGACGTGCCGAGTCACTGCACCTCACCCGCCTGGCCTCTGTTCAGAACCGCTACAGCCTGCTGTTCCGACAGATCGAGCACGAGCTACTTCCGTTGGCACGCGAAGAGGGCATCGCGGTGACTCCCTTCAACCCGCTCGCCGGCGGCCTGCTGAGCGGAAAGTACCGGTTCGGCGACAAGCCGACTGAAGGAAGGTTTTCGACCGAACTCGGGCAACAGTTTCGCGACCTGTACCACGAGCGGTACTGGCATCAGCAGCAATTCGAGTCCGTCGAACACATGAAGACCCTCGCGGGAGAGATCGGCGAGCCACTGCCGAAACTTGCGATCGCATGGGTGCTCGCCAACCCCACCATCACCTCGGCCATCCTGGGCGCGAGTCGGCCCGACCAGCTGACCGATACCCTCGCCGCTGTCGACCTCGAAGTGCCTGCCGAGCTCAAAGCTAGGCTTGACGAGATCACTGACCAATACCGCGGGGGCTGACGCCCAGCTGAAGTGGGCCGAGGGCGTTCCGATGTCGGTCCGCCGACGCGCACTGCCGCGATGCCCACCCCTCGCGTGGGAGCCTCCGCAGCCCCGGGGCCGGCGCGGCGAGGACTCCCACACGACGGTCGCCCTGGCGGTACCAGACTCTGAATCGACTTGGGGTTGACGGAGCCGCAGGGCTTGTGGCTCGGGGCATCCGCACGGCTGTCGAGGTCGATCTGGCGCGCACGGCGCGGGCCAGTACCGTCGTCAGGGCGGCCCTGTCACCGGCCCTCGGCGGTCGAGTTCGGCGTCGTAGCTCCTCGAGAAGCGCGAGGTTCTGGACCCCACTCGTTCAGCCACTCGCCGAGGCCCTCGGAGAGCGAGCTCGGGGTGGTGTGCGCCTTGATCAGGAACTCGTGGGCGCCGAGCTTGATACCGCGGTCGACCAGCTCCCTCTCACCGTAGTTGCTGAGGATGATCACCGGGATCGCGGCGCTCTTCGGGTCCTGCCGAAGCGCTTGGAGCACCTCGAAACCGTCCTTCTTGGGAAGCCGGACATCGAGGAAGATGATGTCCGGGAGCAGCTCCTTGGCCCGCGCCAAGCCGTCCTCGCCATCGACGGCGACATGCACCCGGTAGCCGTCCAGGGAGAGCTTCATCCGGTACATCTCCAGCACCGCCGGATCGTCCTCAATGAGAAGGACGTCGATGACCTCGTTGTCCACTCGAACCTCCCGGATGGCGGGCGGGCCAAACCGAGTCGTACGGCAGCGGCAGTGTAGGCCACACGACCACGGGATGACACGAATATAGCGGTCCGAGCGTAAGAGGAGAGCTATAGAACTGTGTAGTTCTCACGCTCCGGATACGTGCCCGGTTGGTATGTGGAAATGGCACGTACCGGTGAGGATTCGTCGTCCACAGGTGAGGCCGGATGCACCTGTCCGTCACCCCTCGCCCCTGCTACGCTCTCTCCCGCTGCGTCGAAGGATGCCGGCTGAGGAGCAGGGCATGCCCAAGGTGGCGTCGGCACGCGCACTGGTCATCGAGGCCAACGAGGAGTACCGCGCCGTCATCTCCTGCTGCGCCGGGCTCGCCGGCGTCGCCGTCGAGACGGTCACCACGGTGAGCGCCGGGGTACGCCAGCTGGGCGACAGCGAATTCGACCTGGTCATCTGGGGTGTGCCGCCAGGAGACCCGCGCCGCGCCCCGGTGATCGCCCAGATCCACGAGGAGAGCACAGCGCCATTGGTGGTGCTCGACGAGGCCCACGAGGAGGCCCGGGCCTCGTACGAGGCCGGGGCCGACCAGATCCTCCCCAAGCCCTTCGTCCCGGGTCAGCTGGTGGGGGCGATCAGGGCGGCGCTCCGCGGGCCCGGCCCCACCTCGGTGGTGCCGCTCGCCACCCGCATCGAGCTGGCCGGCACGGTGCTCGACTCCGAGGCGCGGACCATCACCCAGGGGGATCGGGTGGTCACCTTCAGCCGGCGCGACTGGGAGCTGCTGACCTTCCTGCTCGCCAATCCCGGGCAGTGGTTCTCAGCCGAGGACCTGGTTCGGCACGCCTGGCGCAGCAGCCGGTTCTCGGCGGAGCAGCTGCGCAGCTATGTGATGCGCGTACGGCGCCGGCTCGCCCCGCTCCAGCTTCCCTTCACGCTCACCAGCCAGCAGGGTCGCGGCTACCGCTTCGACCTCGACGTCTCGCCCCAGGGCTGACCGACGCTCGGCGCAGTTCTCTCGACTATGGTACTATCATGTTATTTGATAGCCACATGAGAGGGAAAGTGATATTGGTCTAGGAGTAGCCATCGTTCTGATCGCACTTGGCGCCATCCTGGCGTTCGCTGTCAGCCCGCACGTCATCACCGGCGCCGCGGGGGCGGTCAATCTCGGGACCGTCGGCTGGATCCTGCTCGCGGTGGGGGCTCTCGGCCTCGTCCTCTCGCTGACCGTGTGGTCCTCCTGGGCCGGTCCCGGCTCCTTCTCGCGTCGGCGCCGCGACACGTACGTCGACGGCCCGGGCCGGGTGAGTCGGCACGAGACCATCGACGAGGTCTGAGTTTCGGAGGCATCCACATGTCTGGCAAGACTGATCAGGCGGCCGGCAAGGTCAAGGAAACGGCCGGGAAGCTCGCCAACGACGAAGACCTCGAGGCTGAGGGCAAGGGGCAGCACGCCGCTGGCAAGGTAAAGGAGGCCCTCGAGGACGTCGCCGACACGACCAAGGGCGCCGTCGACGCCATCAAGGACATGTCGGCTGGCAAGAGGTAGTGGCGACCTGGGTGGGCGGCCTCTCGCCGTCCACCCAGGCCTGTGGAGCGCGGCGGCCAGGGTGCGACGAAACGGCCCCAGCACGACCTTCCGCTGGCCCGCCTCGCGGTGAACGAACGATCGGACCCGAGCACATTGATGCGGTTACGAGACGCCCGCGTGCTGTCTGTCCCCGTGCCGATCCGAAGCCTCGGTCGCCTGCGTCTCGATCATCCCCTCCTGGGTGCCCGGCTGGGCGCCCTCCACAATGGGCGTGCCCATCCGCATGCGGTTGGCCACCGCGCCCAGCAGGATGAACTGGCTGAAGAAGTACAGCCAGGTGGCGAGCAGGAAGAAGAGAGCGAAGGTCGAGCCATACGTGTTGAAGCCGTGGGAGAGGCCGGTATACAGCGGCCACAGGAGGGTCAGGACCTCCATGAGGAGGCCCGCGAGCAGGGCTCCCGGCCACAGGTCGGCGAGGGTGAAGGTGCGGTTGGGGACGACGCGGTAGATCGTCGTCATGAAACCGATCCAGACCAGGGCTCCGACGACGGGGCCGAGGAACGGCAGGCCGTGGACCAGCCCCACCGCCGCGTTGACGACCACGGAGAGCACGATGGCCACCACGAAGATGCCGGTCATCATCAGCGCCATGAGCCGCTGGCGCAGGAAGTCGCGCTGGCGCGCGCCGAAGACCTTCCCAAGCGTGAACTCCATCGAGGTGAACAGGCTGCTGCCACTCCAGAGCAGGCCGAGAATGCCGACGAGTCCGAGGAGGCCGGCGTGCTGCCGAACGCTGCGGAGCATGTTTGTCAGAGCGCTGTGGGCGTCGCTGGGAAAGAAACCCACCACCGTCGTCTCGAAGTGCTGCTGGGCGTGAGGGTCGCGGATGACGAGCCCCAGGACGGCGAGCAGCCCGAGCATGAGTGGGAACATGCTCATAAAGGCGTTGAAGGCGAGCGCGGCGGCGTAGTTGCCCGCCTGACTCTCGCCATACGCCTGGAACAGGCGAGTGGGATACCACGCTTTGAGTCGGTCCAGCTTTCCAGCAGCCATGCCCTGACCTCCGTCATCCCTCTGCCGAGGCGCTCGCTACGCTGCTGCCTTTCCGACCGAGTCGCGGTGGAAAGCGCGGCGGACTGCCAGCGTCGCCGCGGTGGTGGCGGCTGCCGAGGCGGCGTCACGTGCTGCCTTACGCCAGAAGGGGTTCCGCCGCTGCTGCTCCTCGGCGAGCGCACGTGCGATCTCCTCGCTGATGCCGCGTACGGCTCCCGTGCGCCTTTCCTGGAAGGTGTGCCGAAGGTCCTTCGTGGTGTCCGCCAGCCACCGGTCGGCGCTCTTCGCCGCGGGCAGGACCGCGCGTCGTGCCCCTTCGGGGAGTTTCCTGGCCGGCCTCGCGAGGCGGTCTCCGCG
>DATKFA010000340.1:0-3810 GCA_035511715.1 Candidatus Acidiferrum sp.
ATGTTCGTGGCTCTCGCGCAGGCCTGGAACATCATCGGCGGCTTCACCGGATACGCCAGCTTCGGCCAGGTCGCGTTCTTCGGGATCGGCGCGTACACGACCGCCGTCCTGATGAACAACTACCACGCCTCGTTCTGGGTCGCCATGCCGGCTGCGGTCTTGGGCGGTGTGCTCTTCGCGGTCCTCATCGGGGTGCCGCTGCTGCGGCTGCGCGGGCACTACTTCGCGATAGCGACTCTCGGTGCGGCTGAAGGCGCTCGCGAGGTCGTCAACAACATGACATCCGTGACTGGCGGCGGGCTTGGGATCACCATTCCGACCTTCGGCAGCCAGGCGCCGACGGCCTACTTCGGCAAGCCGGGTTTCTACCTGGCGTTCCTTTGCCTCGCCGGGGTGTCAGTTGCCGTGGCCGCGCTCCTGGCTCGCAGTCGCTTCGGGTACGCGATGGTCGCCGTGCACGAGGATGAGGCAGCCGCGGGCGGCGTCGGAATCAACACGACGGCGGTGAAGGTCGTCGCCTTCGCGGTCTCGGCTGCGATCGTGGCGTGCGCCGGCGCCTTCTATGCCTTTCAGCAGATCGAGTTCTATCCCACGGACGTTTTCGACGCGAGCTTCACCGTGCTCATGGTGATCATGGTCGTCATCGGCGGCAGCGGGTCGGTGATCGGTCCGCTGGTCGGTGCGGCCGGCCTCGAGCTGCTGTCGCAGTTCCTGCGCATCAACCTCGGGCCCTACAACCAGCTCATCTTCGGCGCGATCGTCGTGGTGGTCGTCGTGTTCTTCCCCCAGGGAGTCGTCACCTTCTTCCGCGACGCGTGGAGGACACGCCGCCTTTCGTTCCTCGACAACATCAGGCGGTACCGCCTGTGATCCTCGAGGTCCGCAATGTGGCTCGGCGCTTCGGCGGTGTGTGGGCTGTGCGGGATGTCAGCTTCTCGGTCGCGGAGGGCGAGATCGTAGGCATCATCGGTCCCAACGGCGCCGGCAAGACGACCCTGATCAACCTCATCACCGGCCATGTCCGGCCGACCGGCGGCAAGGTGCTGGTCGACGGCCACGACGTGACGGGACGGCGACCCTGGGCGATCGCCCACAACCGCGTCGCGCGCACGTTTCAGATCGTCAAGCCATTTCGCGGTCTGACGGTGCGAGAGAACGTCGGCATCGGCGCGATGCACGGGAACAATCGGGACCGCACCGTGCACGAGGCGCTTGCGACCGCCGACCGGCTCCTGGAGCTCGTTGGAATCGCGCACCGCGCCAAGGCCGCACCCGCGGAGCTGAGCGTCGCGGACGCGCGCCGCCTCGAGCTGGCCAAGGCGCTCGCCACCCGGCCCAAGCTCCTCTTCATCGACGAGGTGATGGCCGGCCTTCGGCCGGCGGAGACCGACGGCGCCGTGGCGCTCATTCACAGACTTCGCGATGCCGGCATCACGATCGTCGCCATCGAGCACGTCATGAAGGCGATCCGGTCGATCAGCGACCGCGTCATCGTGCTTCACCAGGGGTCGATCCTTGTGGCGGGAACGCCGGATGAGGTCCTCGCGGACCGGCGCGTGATCGAGGTCTACCTCGGCCACCGGTTCGCTCAGAGGCGAGCGTGAGCTTGCTCGAGGTGCGCGGGCTGAGCGCGGGCTACGGCTCGGTGCAGGTGCTGTGGGAGGCTGACCTCGAGGTCCCGGCCAAGCAGATCGTGGCTCTCGTCGGCGCCAACGGCGCGGGGAAGACGACCTTGCTGCGCGCAATCTCGGGAATGATCCCGACCCGATCGGGGTCGATCAGGTTTGCTGATCGCGAGATCACCGGCGCATCGATCGAATCGATCGTCGATCTCGGAATCGCTCACGTGCCCGAGGGCAGGCGGCTCTTCGCCGGCCTGACGGTGCGCGAGAACCTCCTGCTCGGCGGCTGGAGGCGCAGGAACACGGACCTGAGCCGTGTCATCGATTTCTTTCCGGTCCTCGGGCAGCGTTTGAGCCAGGTCGCGTCGACGCTGTCCGGCGGTGAGCAGCAGATGTGCGCGATCGGACGTGGTTTGATGGGCGAGCCGGCGCTGCTGCTGATCGACGAGCTGTCCCTGGGCCTGGCGCCGATCATGGTGGACGAGATCGTCGCGCGGCTGCCGCAGATCGCGGCATTGGGGACCGCCGTGCTGCTGGTCGAGCAGGACATCGACACGGCGCTGTCGTTTTCGCAGTTCGGCTACGTGCTGGACACCGGCCGGATCACGAAGTCGGGCCCCTCGAGCGACCTGCTCGCGGACCCGACGATCCAGCAGGCATACCTCGGCCTGAGGGTCGACCGCCAATAGGGCCTCCGAGATCGCGGCGTTTGGCGGCAAACGCACCGAATTCATCCACGGAGACGTCCCTTTGGCGCCAAACGCACCGTATCGACCACGATCCGCCAGACTTCCAGACGAATGGATCTCGGTCTGACCGGACGCGTCGTCATCGTCACGGGCGGTGCGTCCAACCTCGGGCGTGCCATCACCCTTGGCTTTGCGCACGAGGGCGCTCGGGTGCTCGTCGCCGACATCGACGACGCCCAGGCGAGGAGGGTCGAGTCGGAGGCGCCGTCCGGAACGATCGTCGCGCGCCACACCGACGTGACGGACTGGGACTCGGTCGCGGCCACGGTGGACTACGTCGAATCGTCGATGGGCGGCGTCGACATCCTGGTCAACTGCGCCGGATGGACGGTCGACCGCCTGTTCACCGAGAAACCGCGCGCCGAGTGGGAGCGCGAGATCGCGATCGATACGTGGGGCTTCATCAACACCACGCGCGCCGTGCTGGATCCGATGATCAAGCGCGGCTACGGCCGTATCGTGTCGATCGGCTCGGACGCGGGTCGCATCGGCGAGTGGCGCGAGGCCGTCTACAGCGGCACCAAGGCGGGCGTGATCGCGATGTCCAAGGCGATCGCACGTGAGGTCGGCAAGCATGGAATCACGCTGAACGTCGTTTGCCCGGGCCTGATCCCGGGCTCGCCCGCCACCTCCGGCGAAAGCTCGATGTGGTCGGCGGACCAGGTGAACGTGTTCACGCCCGAGGTGCGCGAGAAGGCCGCCAAGGCCTATCCCCTCCGGCGCCTTGGGACCCCCGAAGACGTCGTCCCCGCCGTTCTGCTGCTCGCCTCTGACCGCGCCTCGTACATCACGGGGCAGACGCTTTCGGTCAGCGGCGGCTACACCATGATCTGACCCAACACCTCGTCTCGGATGCGGCGCCAGCGCGCGGCGCGACCCCGCCCCGCGATCGGAAAGATGAACGTGTCCACGCCCGCGTCCCTCAGCTCGCGCAATCGGCCTGCGCATTGATCCGCGGAGCCCACGATCCCAAGCGCGCGGACAAGCTCGTCGGAGACCACGGCGCTGTGATCGGCGTGCGTCGAAAGATGCTCCGCGTAGTCGTAAGACCGCGCGCTCCGCGCGATCTCGTCCCGATAGGGCTCGAGGCTCGCGGGCAGCTCCTTGAAATGCGAGAGGAGCCGCGCCTGCGTCGACGCCCATGACCGCACGTCCTCGGTGTCGGTCGAGGTCGGCGCGATGAGCGCGATCTCGCAGCTCTCCCGTCCGCCTGCGCGGATCCACTCGACCTGCCTTCGCACCATGTCTGTCTGCGCCGGTCCCATCACAATCGCTCCATCGGCCACGCGTCCGGCGAGCTCGCACATGCGCTGCTGGCTGACCGCCAGATAGATCGGGATCGTCGCCGGCAGAGACGAGCGAAAGAACCTGATCGCATCCTCGACCTCGGCCACCTTCTGCGGCTTCAGCCCGATTCCATAGAGTGCGGAATCACCTGC
>DATKFA010000341.1:0-2158 GCA_035511715.1 Candidatus Acidiferrum sp.
CGGATTCCGAACGACGGGTTGAAGATCACGTGCACCCAGTTGACGGGCTGAAACTGGCCGTGGACTCGCTTGTAGCCGGCCGGTGTCTGCATCCAGGAGTTTGCGACCAGGATCCAGGTGACCGAAAGGGTTGTGCCGAGCGACACCATGCAGGTCGAGAACATCATCATCCGCTTGCTGATCCGTCCCTCTCCGTAGACGAGCAGCCCGAGGAAGCCGGCCTCAAGGAAGAACGCGCTCACGACCTCCATCGCGATGATCACGCCGATGATCGGGCCGACATCGTGCGCGAAGGGACCCCAGTTCAGCCCGAACTCGAACGTGAGGACGATCCCAGACACGACGCCGAGCGCAAAGCCGATCCCGAAGATCCGACGCCAGAACCGGAACATCCGCAGCCACACGTCGTCGTCGGTGCGCATGTACATCGCGTAACAGACGACGAGGAACACGCTGGTGCCTACCGTCACCGCCGGGAACGTGATGTGCATCGCGGCCGTGAGCGCCCACTGCCAGCGCGATAGGTCGAGCAGAGTGTCCTGACTCATCGGGGCGGATCGTTGCGCTACTGCCGCCCGTTCGAATCTCGGAATTCCTTAAATCGTGAGCCGAGCGTCCCTTTAGTCGCGCCCAGGCAGCAGAGCGTTGCCACCGGTTCTCTCATCACGAGGGCACTTGTTCGGGCGGCAAAGCGTGCGCGAGCGCTCGAGCGGCGGTTGACGGCGTGCGCCGCGAGCTGGCGCTGGCCCGATGAATTCGCCGGCCGCCGACTAAGAGGCGCGGTGCGCGAGCTGTGTACGCGATTTCACGCCGAGCTTGCGGAATGCCTTGTAAAGGTGGTACTCGACCGTGCCTTCGCTGACGAAGAGCTGAGAGGCGATCTCCCGATTGGTCACCCCCTGCGCCGCAAGTCGGGCGATCTGCGCCTCCTGCGGAGTGAGCTCGTCCAGCGTATCCACGGTCCGCTTGCGGGCACGCTCACCCGTCGCCTCGCGCTCGATCCTGGCTCGCTCGGCGAACGCCTCCATTCCAAACCCGGTGAACATCTCGTGCGCGATCCGCAACTGCTCACGAGCGTCCACGCGGCGACGCTGACGTCGCAGCCACTCGCCGTAGAGAAGATGCGCGCGCGCCTGCTCGGGCCGAAGCCGCGTACGGCCTAGCCGTTCGATCGCTTCGCGATAGAGCGGTTCAGCGGCGTGGCCGTCCGTCAGCAACGCTCGCGAACGGGCCGCGATCCCGAGCGCCCAGTCGGTGCCGGCGACGGCGGCGTCCTCCGTGAGGCGCTCGAGTGCAGCGGCGGCTTCTCCCGGCGCCCCGCTCCGGCTGGCCGCCTCGATCAGCTCGGCCAGCGCCCAGCTGGAGATGAACAGCTCAGGCGTGTCGTCGGCCGCTCGCTGGGCTGCAAGGAGCGCCTCCTCGTAGCGCCCGAGTCCGTTGAGCAGGATCGCCTTCACGAACTCACTCCATTGGACGGCGAGTCCCTGGCCGACGGCGGTGGCGTCCTTGATCGTGGACTCGAGCAGCGCGAACGCATCAGCTTCTCGACCCTGGAGAGCCACGAGCAGCATCGCCGCGTACGGCGCGAGCCGTGTCCCCGTCGCCTCGACGATCGCGCCGGCCTCGGCGGTCGCCTCGGTGGCCTTCGCGAACTCGCCCGACCACGCGTCAATGACCGCGCCTGAAATGAGCCCCATCGGCACGCGGGCGAGCGCGCCCGCCTCACGCGCCAGTCTGAGCTGACGCGCGTTGATTGCGTGCCAGCTCTCGTCGTCCCAGAGAACGCAGGACGGTATCGGCGGCAACGCGGTCCACCGGAAGCTGTTCTCGGACGGAGTCTCTGCGGCGGCGAAGGCGCTCGATGCGTGCCGCAGCGCCGAGGCCGCTGCCGCGCGTCCCTCGGTGATCAGCAGCACCAGCCCGTCCAGCAGGAGGTCGAGTGGCTCCGAGGGGTGCGATGAGGGGGGAGCTGACCTGGCCGTGTGCGAGGCCTCGAGCAGACCACCCGCGGTGGCCAGACTCCCCGCGAACCACGCTGCACCCCACGCGTCCAGGTAGCCCTCTCGCGCCAGGTCCACATCGAAACGCTCTAGCCGCCGGGCAGCGCTCAGCAGCAGAGGCGGCGCGTCGCTACCGGCGTTGGATGAGAACGCGATCT
>DATKFA010000342.1:0-11614 GCA_035511715.1 Candidatus Acidiferrum sp.
GCCTCCATGCCCTTCTTCGTGGCCTCGGTGACTTCCTGCTTGACCTGCTCCTCGAACTGCGCGACCTGCTTGGCGGTCAGCACGCCTTCCTCGATCAGCTGCCTCTTGAACCGCTCCAGGCAGTCGTTCTGCGCGAGCATCTCGATCTCTTCCTGGGAGCGGTAGCGGCGTTGGTCGTCCTCGGACGAGTGCGCGCCCAGGCGGTCGACCAGGCACTCGATCAGGGTGGGGCCCTCACCGGCGCGAGCTCGGGCGACGGCCTCTTTGGAGACGACGTAGCACGTGACCGGGTCGCGGCCGTCGACCGTGACGCCGGGGAATCCGTAACCCGCGGCGCGCTGGGCCACGTAGTCGATCGCGTACTCCTTCTTGAACGGCGTCGAGATGGCGAAGCCGTTGTTCTCGCAGACGAAGATCTCGGGCAGCCTGTAGACGGCAGCGAAGTTGAAGGCTTCGTGCGCGTCGCCCTCGGCGCCGGCGCCCTCCCCGTAGCACGTGAGCAGGACCTTGTCCGTCTTGTCCATCTTCAGTGCGTAGGCGACGCCCGCGCCGCGCACCATCTGCGTCGCCACGGGCGAACCTCCGGAGGTGATGTTCAGCCGCGAGTCGGAGAAGTGTCCCGGGGTCTGCTTGCCGCCGGACGCAGGGTCAGCCGCCTTGGCCAGCACCGCCAGCATCAGGTCCAGCGGCGTCACGCCCATGCGCATGCAGAGCACGACATCGCGGTAGTAGGGCGCGAGCCAGTCGTACTTCGGCTTCAGCGGCCAGCCGATGCCGATCTGCGCGGCCTCGTGGCCGGCGACCGAGATGATGAATGGAGCGCGTCCCTGGCGGTTCAGGACCTGGAAGCGATAGTCGATCTGCCGCCCCAGAAGGATGTAGTGGAACCACTCGGTCAGGACGTTCTCATCGAGGTCGGTGTCCCGCCACCTGACCGGCTCCTGGAATCGCCACTCGGGCTGGAAGGAAGGGCGCTCGGTCTTGGTTATCTGGGCCATCGAAAAGACCTAGATATGGATGGCGTGGCCGTCCACGGCCATCGCCGCCTCCATCACCGCCTCGCCCAGCGTCGGGTGAGGGTGGATGTTGCGCCCCAGCTCCCAGGCGTCGCCCTGGAAAAGCTGGGTCAGGGCGGGCTCCGCGATCAGCTCGGTGGCCTCGTTACCGATGATGTGCGTCCCGAGCATCTGGCCGGTCTTGGCGTCGGAGACGATCTTCACGAAACCGGCGGTCTCGCCGTGGATCTGCGCCCGGCCGATGGCGCTGAACGGGAACTTGCCGATCTTCACTTCGTGTCCTTTGTCCCGCGCCTGCTTCTCGGTCAAACCCACCGAAGCGACCTGCGGGTGGGAGTACGTGCAGCGCGTCACCAGGTTCTGATCCATGGCCGCAAGGCGCTGCCCGGCGATGTCTTCGGCCGCCACGATCCCCTCGTGCGAGGCGGCGTGGGCCAGCAGGAAGCCGCCCACCACGTCGCCTATGGCATGGATCGAATCGACCGAGGTCTTCATCCACTCGTCGACCTTGACGAAGCCGTTGGGCTGCGTCTCGACACCGACCTGCTCGAGACCGATCTCCTTTGAGACCGCGGCCCGGCCGACCGCGACGAGCAGCTGCCGGGCCCAGACCTCGCCCTGGTCGGTCTCGACGCTGACCCCGTCGCGGGCCTTCTTGGCGCTCTTGACCTTGACGCCGACACGCACGTCGATGCCCGACTTCTTGAACGAGGCGAGGAGCTCCCTGGAGACGTCCTCATCCTCCAGCGGGACCAGCCGGTCGAGGGCTTCGAGCAAGGTGACCTTGACGCCCAGCTCATGGAAGAACGTGGCGAACTCGACGCCGACGGCGCCGGCCCCGATGATGCAGATCGACTCGGGGGCGCTAGCCGCCTTGACGACGTTGTCCGAGGAGACGATGTACTGGCCATCCAGCTCGATTCCCGGGAGCGTCTTGACGACCGAACCGGTCGCGACGATCAGGTTTTGAGCGCTGACCATCTTGCCGTTGACCTCGATCGTGTTCCGGTCGCGCACGCGGCCGCGCCCGGGAACGACCTCGATCTTGTTCTTCTTCATCAGGTACTGGACGCCCTTGTAGAGCTGCCCGACGACCGCGTCGCGCCGCTGGGCGATGCGGGGATAGTCGTAGCCGACGACCTCGGCCTTGATCCCGAACTCGGCCCCCCTGGTGGCCACCCGGTGGTAGAGCTCGGAGGACTCGAGGAGCGCCTTGGTGGGGATGCAGCCGATGTGCAGGCAGGTCCCGCCGAGCTTGTCGGCCTCAACGAGCGCCACGCGCAGGCCGAGCTGGGAAGCGCGGATCGCGGCCGGGTAACCGCCCATGCCGCCCCCGAGGATGGCCACGTCGAAATCGAAATCAGGCACTGCAGACAAGTGTAGGAATCTTCAGCGCGTGGGCCCACGAGCAGGCTGAAGCTGAGCGTCTGCGTAAGCACGGGTTTCGCGGCGTGTGCTGGCGACGAACAGCGCCAGCAACAGCACGAACTCCACTGTGGGCACCAGACCGCGCGTCGTGGTCATCGTTGAGATCACGAGCCAGGCTGCCCCCCCAATGACCATGAAGGGAGCGGAGCGGGGAACGATCGAATCGGGCCGTACCAGCATCTGGGCAACGAAGTAGACGACGAGTATTAGGTCCGCAGGAGAGCCGTACGGGCTGATGAGCAGCGAGGCGATCACACCGGCGGCGAGCGACTCGTCGGTTCGCTTCGTGAAGTGGGCCACCGCAGCCGCCAGCCCAACCGCCGACACACGAACAGCCCACGCCAGTGCTGGCGGCAGGAAACTCTCAAGGTTCCACTGCCGCATTCCACTGAACTGGCCAGCTGCCTGAATCTGACCGAGCCACTGCCATAACCCGGTAGGACCCAGGGTGGCGACGCTAAGGCTCAAGAGGACGGCTCCGGTCGCGGCAAGCGCAACCACGGTCCTGAAACGCCGAGCCAGCAGAAGCTGGAGCGGCAGGAGGACGACGTCCTGCGGCTTGAGAAAGGCCAGCGAGAAAACCACACCGGCCGCCACCTGATGGTTCCTCTTTTCGAGCAACTGTCCGGCGGCGACAGCTGCAAAGCAGATCGCGATTGACTGCCCGAAGGCGATCGTCACCACAGCTGGAAGCGTGGCCAGGACCAGCCCCGCCCCGAGCAGTCGAGACTTTGCTCCGCCGCCCTGCGAGACGGTCCAGGCCGCAGCGACCGTCAGGAGCCCGAGCAGGATCGTCCAGATCAGCTGGCCCTGCGCGTACGGCAAAGCTGTCAGCGGAGCCGCCAACCATGCCACGAGCGGCGGATTGGCAAAGGGATAGAGGCCGGGAACGGGCGCGAGGGACTCGAGGCGCGCGTCGTAGATGTGGCTCCAGCCGTAGTGCGTCCCCACCCAGGCGGCCGAGTAGTAAACGCGAAAGTCACTGAAGGCGCCGGAGTGCGGAAGAATCACGGCGGCCGCGAAGATCCAATAGCACGCCAGAAGCACGAAGCCGCCGAGTCCGCCGACCACAGCGAGCCTGGCTATGCGCCGAGCAAGCATCTCAAACGACAGCGCAGGCGCGGGCGTATCGCCCGCCGGGGCCTACTTGCGTTCGGCGAGTGCGACTGGTTTCCGCGGCTCCGGCCCGATGTATTGCGATTGCGGGCGGATTATGCGGTTATTGGCGGCCTGTTCCAGCACATGTGCGCTCCAACCGGCGACGCGGGCGGTCGCGAATGTCGGGGTGAAGTATTCCGTGGGGAGGCCGATCGCCTGGAGCACGCCGGCCGAGTAGAACTCGACGTTCGTCGACTGCGGCCGCTCGGGGTGTTCCTCGTGCAGGATGCGGAGGGCGATCTCCTCGACCCGCACCCCCAGGTCGTAGAACCTCGGGTTCATCCGCCGGCACATCTCTTTCAGGATCTTCGCCCGCGGGTCGTACACCCGGTACACCCGGTGACCGAAGCCCATGAACTTCTCTTTGCGCTTGCGCATCTCGCGCATGTAGGTCTCTGGGTCGGTCGCCGCACCGATGAGCTCGAGTTGCTCGATGACCGCCGACGGCGCGCCGCCATGCGCCGGTCCCTTGAGCGCGCCGATGGCGCCGACGAGCGAGGAGGTCAGGTCCGACTCGGTCGACGCGATGACGCGTGCGGTGAACGTCGACGCGTTCATGCCGTGATCCGCGAGGAGCACGAGGTACGTGTTCAGGGCCCTCACCGTCTCGGGGCTCGACTCTTTGCCGCTCATCATGTACAGGTAGTTCGCTGCGTGACCGAGGTCGGCGCGCGGCTTGATTGGCTCGAGACCGAGCTGGCGTCGATGGAACATCGCGAGGATGGTCGGAAACGAGGCCGTGGCGTGGATGGCCAGCGGAATCGTCGGCCTGGCGAGCCGGTGTTCGACGCCCTGCACGGACACCACGCTGCGCAGAACGTCCATCGGGTCGGTGTCCGCCGGCAGCGCGTCGAGCGCGATGTTCGCGGCCTTGGTCAGCGTGCGGTGGTTGGCCAGCTCGATCGAGAGCGCGTCCAGCTCGGCGCGGTTCGGCAGCCGGCCCTCCCACAGCAGGAACGCGACCTCCTCGAAGGACATCTCTTCGGCCAGGTCGGCGATGACGTAGCCCTGGTAGACCAGGCGCCCGTTTTGGCCGTCGACCATCGAGATCGCGGTCTGCGACGCAACAATGCCCTCGAGCCCTGGAACGTAAGAGCTCATCTCTTGGCGAGCTGCAGTGGCTTCTTGCCGGGCTGGGGCCCGACCCAGCGCGAGGCCGGTCGGATGAGGCGGAGGTCGGACAGCGACTCGAGCACGTGTGCGGTCCACCCGGCCACGCGCGAGGTGGCGAAGATCGTGGTGAACAGCTCTTTGGGGATGCCCGCGCCGGTGAGGACGACCGAGGCCCAGAAGTCCACGTTGGTCGCGTTGGGCCGGTCGGGGTGCGCCTCGTGGAGGATCCGCAGCGCGACCTCCTCCGTATTGGCGGCCGTCTCGTGCAGCTCTGGCGCAGCGGTTTTCGCCATCTCGCGGAGGATCTTGGCCCGCGGGTCGTAGGTGCGGTAGACGCGGTGGCCAAATCCCGAGAACCGCTCGTGGCGCGCGTGCGCCTCGGCCAGCCACCTCTCGGCGTTGTCCGCCGAGCCGATCTTGTCGAG
The DNA here is from genome assembly GCA_035511715.1 of Candidatus Acidiferrum sp. Lineage (GTDB taxonomy): Bacteria > Chloroflexota > Dormibacteria > Dormibacterales > Dormibacteraceae > 40CM-4-65-16. The sequence goes on from DATKFA010000342.1 coordinate 5,141, forward strand.
CATGTTGCGCGCTGCAAGAGTGGCGCCGCCGTGGGCCGGGCCCTTGAGGGCGGCGATGGCGCCGACCACGCACGAAGCGAGGTCGCTGCCGGTCGACGCGACGACGCGAGCGGCGAACGTCGACGCGTTGAGGCCGTGGTCGGCCAGCAGCACCAGGTACGTGTCGAGCCAGTGCACCTTGTCGGCGGCGGGCTCCTCGCCGGTCATCATCCACAGGAGGTTGGCCGCGTGGCCGAGGTCGCCGCGCGGCGGGACCACCTCCTTGCCCTGGCGGCGCCGGTGAATCGCGCCCACGATCGTGGGGAAGACCGCGGTCAGGGCCACCGCCTCGTCGAGCGTGGGCTTGGTCAGCGTCTTCGCCGCGCCCTGCGCGGAGACGACCGTGCGGAGGATGTCCATGGGGTCGGTCGCCGGGTCCATCGCAGCCAGCGCACCTTTCGCGGCCTTGTTCAGCTCCCGCGCCTTCGCCATCCGTTGACGCAGAGCGTCAAGCTCCTTCTCGTTCGGCAGCTCGCCGTTCCAAAGGAGATACGCGGCCTCTTCATAGCCGACGACGGGGACGAGGTCCTCGATCAGATACCCGCCGCGATAGATGAGGCGGCCGTTGGCGCCGTCGACTTCACTGACGGCGGTCTCAGCGGCAACCACACCTTCCAGCCCTGGGCTGAAATCCGCCACTTCGACATCAAGTGTAGATAGAGCCGATTCTCGACTTGCTCGCCTTGACTGCAACTTGTGGCTCTGTTGCTCCGTGATAGCGAACGGCCTGCAACGTGGCAAGCCAGAGGATCAGGGTGCCGACGAATGCGGTTTCCGCACCGAACCGAAGCATTGGCCAAGCCAGGCCGGCCGCCAGCGCGTTAGACATCCAGAGGTAGCCCGGGCCTATAAGCAACCAGCTGCCCGCGACCGCAAGTCCGAGTCGAAGGTCGCGGCGTCGCACGGCGAGCGTTCCAAGCACCATCATGGGCAGCAGGAGCAGCAGCAGCTGACCGGGACGGACGTAGGCCACCAACAGGGGGCTGGCCGCTACTGCGAGTGCCGCCTCCAAGGAGCGCCCATCCCGATCCTGCCTCGGGGCGCGGAGCACGATGGCCGTGACCGCGACCGTAACGGCGGCGATGGTGTAACCGACGATTTTCACCGTCGTATCTACCCCGGTGCCGTAGCCGTACAGGCTCTCTGGATGCAGAAGTCTCGTCACGACCGCGCCAGCCGATACGTTCATGGGCCATCCGCTCGCGATATTCGCGCGGGGAAGGATGCCGAACAGGTATTCGCCGAGATACTGAGGAGCGCCGAGCGCCCACAGAACGCAAATTGAGGCGGCCGCCGCAATGCTGGTGCGAGTTCGTCGAAACCACGCGCCAAGCAGGAAAAGGGGAGCCTGCACCAGCTTCAATGCAATCCCGGTGCCAAGCGCGACACCGGCCCACCATCGGTCGCCCTCGAGCCAGCCGGTGAACCAGATAGCAGAGAGCGCCAGCAGGACGACTTGAACGTTGCGTTGGACTACCTCGCTGATCAAAGGCGGAAACGAGATGACCGCGATCACCCACATCGCGATCAGCTGCCAATCGCGGATGCGTAACGCCCGCGCCATCGCCCACACGAACACGCCGACACAAACCTGCGCCCCAACAAGAGCGATGGCGCTGGCCACAGCTGGATCTACGTGAGTGAACGGCTGTGCCAGCCACGGAATAAGTGGCGGGTAAAACCACCAGCCGTCGGCGAGCGAGGTAAAGCAGTTTGTGGACAGGCATGATCGGTAGAGGTCGCCCCCCGAGGCCAATTGCCGCGCCGCGGGCACGTATACGTTCAGGAGGTCACCCTTGACGGGGTGAAGAAGCTGGCCGACAAAGGCGTTGGCCAGGTAGACAAGACCAATCGGAACCAGGGCGCCGACCAGGAGGACGCTGCGAAAGCGCCTGTTCAGACACGCAAGCCAGAGCCGCTGCGTCAGGTTCGGGGTCATTGACCGGCGGTCAACATTAGTGGCCGGGTTCGAAATTGAAGCGGCCTTGGGCCGATTGTCGAATGGGTAAATTGACCGCGTGGAGCGGACGTGGACGCGGGTCCTGGTCTGGGTGGCCATGGCCGGGCTGGTCGCGATCGACGGGCTCTACCTCGCGATCATCCATTTCCAGGGCGACCCTGCTCCGGCCGACGTCCTCACCGTCCCATTCGTCGCGAGCTACCTGGCGGCCATGGCGATCCTTCTCGGAGCATCGGTGACTTCGTCCGCCCCGGCGAAACCCGTGTTGAGGGCGGCCGCGTCTGCCGGCCTCCTGGTCCTCGCTGCGCTGGCCGCGTTCTCAATCGGAGCCCTCATCCTGGTCATCGCCGGCCTGGCAATCGCCGCCACGATCCCGGCGCTGGGCAGCCAGAAGTCGACGAGGGTTCGCGTCGCCGCGGGCGTCGCGGCGTTGGTGGCGGCGGTCGTCCTCGTGGGAGGGCTGGAGCTGACGTCTCGCTACCTGGCATGCCCTCCAACCGGTAGCTCCGGCGGAACGACCGGCAGCTTCTTCGGCCAGGTCAGCTATGAGTGCGACAGCGGCCGCCTGACGACCCGCTGAGCTCGAGTCGGGCTAGACCATCCCCAGCTCCCAGCGCGCCTCTTCCGACATGCGCTCTGGGGTCCAGACCGGCTCGTAGACGATGTCCACGCCGGCGTCGCTGATTCCGGGGAGGGTCAGCAGGTGGTCGCGGACGTCCGCGATCACGTCGCCGGCCATGGGGCAGCCGAGCGCGGTGAGGGTCATCTTCACATCCACCCGCTCTGGCTTGATGGCCACGTCGTAGATGAGGCCAAGGTCGACGATGTTGACCGGGATCTCGGGGTCGTAGCACTGCCGAAGCACGTCGATGACGTCCTCGGGCCTGACCGTCGCGTCGGGCGCGACCTCCATCGTCACTTGAGGGGACTCGCTCATGGCGTCTCGAGGGGAAGGCCTGCATCCTTCCATGCCTTCGTCCCGCCACGGAAGTTGATCACGTCGTTCACGCCGAGCGCGGCCGCCATCTCGGACGCGACGGCCGATCGCTCACCGACGGCGCAAACGAAGATGGTGCCGTCGTCGAATTTCTGAGCGCTCGGGTTGGCCAGGATCGACGCCAGCACGACATGCCGGGCGCCGGGGATGTGGCCCTTGTTCCACTCCCAATCCTCGCGCACGTCCACGACCGGATGGCCCTGGTCGATCAGCTTTTTGATGTCGTCGATCTTCAGGTCGCGGAAGGGTGCGGTTTGCTCAGCCATACCTATCTATTACTCCTCGTCGTCATCGGCCAATCCATAGGCGCCCACCTTCAGCACCTTGAGGGAGAGCAGTGCGCACTTGATGCGCGCGGGTGAGATCTCGATCCCGAGCTCGCCGATCACGTCGTCCTTGTTGATCTTCTTCGCATGCTCGAGCGGCATTCCCTTGAGGCGCTCGGTCAGCAGCGACGCCGACGCCTGCGAGATCGCGCAGCCCCGTCCATGGAAGCGGATGTCCTCGATGACACCGTCGTGGAGCTGAAAGTCCATCCCGACCACGTCGCCGCACAGCGGGTTGTTCTCCTCGTGGGTGATGTCCGGGTGCTCGAGTCGCCCGTAGTTCCGGGGATTCTTGTAGTGGTCGAGGATGTACTCGCGATAGAGCTGGTCATCGGCCGACATGGGAGTGCTCACGCGAATATCCTCTGCGCTTCCTTGATCGAGCTTACGAGCCGGTCGACCTCATCGCGCTGCGTGTAGACGTAGAACGATGCACGCGCCGTCGCCGGGATACCAAGGCGAGTCATCAGCGGCATCGCGCAGTGGTGTCCGGCCCGCAGGCAGACCTGGTCGCGGTCGGCGATGGTCGCCAGGTCGTGTGGGTGGATGCCGTCGAGCGAGAACGAGATGACTCCCGCGCGTCGAGAAGGCGGCGGTCCGTAGACCTGCAGGCCGTCGAGCTCGCTCAGCGCCTCGAACGCGTACTCGGTGATCTCGAGCTCGTGCGCCCGCACCGCGTCCATGCCGAGTTCGCTGAGGTAGTCCACCGCGGCGCCGAGACCGATGACCTCGGCGATCGCCTGCGTCCCCGCCTCGAACTTCCACGGCAGCTCGAGGTAGGTTGCGCCTTCGGTGCTGACCGTCTTGATCATGTCGCCGCCGCCCATGAACGGCGGCATCGCCTCGAGCAGCTGGCGACGGCCGTACAGGATGCCCGCGCCGGTGGGGCCGAGCATCTTGTGTCCGCTGAACGCGTAGAAATCGCATCCCAGCGCCTGCACGTCGACCGGCTGATGCGGCGTCGCCTGCGCGCCGTCGACGAGCACGGTCGCGCCGGCCCTTTTGGCCGCGGCGACCATGTCCCGCGCCGGGTTGATCGTCCCGAGCGCGTTGCTGACGAGGTTGAACGCGACGAGCTTCGGCGAAAGTTTCAGCAGGTCCGCGAACTGGTCCTGGCGCAGCTCGCCCCTCTCGTCGATGTCGACGAACTCGATCCGGGCGCCCTTCTCGGCCGCGAGGATCTGCCACGGGACGATGTTCGAGTGGTGGTCGAGGATCGTCAGGACGATGAGGTCGCCCTTCTCGATGTTCTCGCGACCCCACGAGTAGGCGACCAGGTTGATGCCCTCGGTCGTGCCGCGCGTGTAGATGATCTCTCTGGTCGACCCGGCGTTGATGAACGCGCGCACCTTCTCCCGCGTCGCCTCGTAGCGCTCAGTCGCCTCCTCGGCGATCCGGTAGGCCGCGCGGTGGATGTTGGAGTTGAACCTCTCGAAGTATTCGAGCATCGCGCCTGTGACCTGGCGCGGGCGCTGCGAGGTGTTGGCCGAGTCGAGGTAGGCGATGCCCGTCTCCAGGATGGGGAAGTCCTTGCGAACCTCGGCGACGTCAAAGGTCAACGTAGACATCGCTTCCCTCCAGGGTCACCGGGAATGTCCTGGCCGGCATCACCGCCGGAAGCCCGGTCACCTTCCCGGTCTTCAGGTTGAATCTCGACCCGTGCTGGGGGCACTCGACCTCGCAGCCCTCGAGCAGCTCGCCCCCGCTCAAGAGAAAGTTCTCGTGCGTGCACACGTCGTCGAGGGCAAAGAAGCCGTCGTCGCAGTGGCCGAGGCAGATCTCCTGGCCGTCCGCGAAGACCCCCTTGACGGTGTCGAGCGGGACGTCGTCCACGGAAGCCACCCGATACCTAGCCAATGCGCGCCTCGAGCTCTGCCTCGACGACCGCCTTCGCGTGCTGGAAGGGGATGCGGTCGAGGACGTCGCCGAAGAAGCCCTGGATCAGCATCCGTTTCGCGGTCACCTCGGGGATGCCGCGGGAGCGCAGGTAGAAGAGGTGCTCGGGATCGACAGGCCCGACCGTTGCGCCGTGCGTGCAGCGAACGTCGTTGTTGTCGATCTCGAGCATCGGGATCGACGTCGCCTTGGCCTTGTCGCTCAACACGAGGTTGCGGTTGGCCTGGTAAGCGTCGGAGCGCGCGGAGTGCTTCTCGATTCGGATCAGACCCGCGTACACGGTGCGCGCGACGTCCTGCAGCGCACCCTTGAAAAGGAGATCGCTCCGCGTGTTGCCGACGCGATGGTCCTGAAGGGTGTGGAAGTCGAAGAACTGGTCGCCGGATGCGAAGTAGAGCGCTTTCAGCTCGGCGTTTGCGCCCTCACCCGCGAGCGACGCCTCGACCCGGGTCTTGGAGAACTTGCCGCCCAGGGTCACATTGAAGAGCCGCAGCGTTGAGTCCTTCTTCAGCTCGGCGCGCTGGTCGGAGAAGTGCCACACGTTGCGGCCCCATTTCTGCACGGCGACATATCCGACTGTCGCGCCGTCGCCGACAAAGATCTCGGTCGACCCGCTGCGGTAGCCCGCCTCGTCCGCGTGCTCGGCGATGTACTCGTCGAGGTAGTCGAACTTCGAGTTCTTGCCGGCGACGATCAGCGTGTGAGGCAGGACGCTCGTCCCTGCCTCGTGCGAGAAGTGCTGCCCGATGATCGGCTGGTCGATGACGACGCCGTCCGGGACGTAGAGGAACGTCCCGCCGGTGAAGAACGCGGCGTGGAGCGCGGCGAACCGGTCGCGGTCTGCGTGCACAAGGGAGAACAACCGCGGCTCGATCAGGTCGCGATGCTTCTCGGCGGCCACCCGCAGCGGCTCGAGGATCACGCCCTCAGGCAGCGCCTCCGGAAGGATGAGCTTCTGTCCGTTCAGGTGCTCGAGCCTGGAGAACTGGCTGGGGTCGAGGCGGCTGACGTCGGTGCGGCGCCACTCCTCGTCGGTCTTGCTGGGCAGCGGCAGGCGCTCGTAGGCGCCCAGCGCGCTCTCGCGTCGCTCGCGCAGCCAGCCCGGTTCACCCTGGAGCTGGTCCAGGGTCTGCGCGGTCAGGGCCATCGTCAGCCTACCGAGCCCTCCATCTCGAGCTGGATGAGGCGGTTCAGTTCCACCGCGTACTCGAGCGGAAGCTCCTTGGTGAACGGCTCGATGAAGCCGTTGACGATCA
>DATKFA010000343.1:0-3788 GCA_035511715.1 Candidatus Acidiferrum sp.
GTCCCGTGCTCGGAGAAGGCTCCAACGCCTTCCCCAAGAGCCTCGCCCTCCTAGCATTTTTGGGGTGACCGACTTCCTCGCGGTCCACGCGGAGGCCACGCCGGACAAGCCCGCTTTCATCCTCGGCGTCCGCGGGCTCGATTTCGCAACGCTGCACCGGCGCGCCAACCGGGCCGCCAACGCCCTGACCTCCCTTGGGTGCGGCGAGGAGGACCGCGTCGCGCTGATGACCCTCAACTCGCTGGAAGGGGCCGAGATCTCGAGCGGCGCGCGGCGCGCGGGCCTGGTGATTGTGCCGGTCAACTACCGGCTCACCGGGGCGGAGATTGCCTACGTGCTCAGTGACTCGGGCGCGAAGGTCGCGATCGCGGGTCCGGAGTTCGTCGAGGCGATGGCCGCCGCGCAACCCGAGATAAGCCGGGAGGTTCGGTTCGTGGCGGTTGGTGACAACGTGCCGCCTGGATGGCTGTCGTATCGGCGGGTGATGGACGACGCAGCCGACGCGTTCGACGCCATCGGCGACGGGCTCGGCGCGTCGATGATCTACACCTCCGGGACCACCGGCCGTCCCAAGGGCGCGTGGCGCCCGAACGGCGTCGACATCGCCAACGTGCTGCAGATCATCTCGATCTTTGACATCAACAACTCCGACGTGCACCTGATGTGTGGCCCCGGCTATCACAGCGCCGTCTCTTTCTTCACCGTGCTGCACCAGGTGCTCGGCGCCACAGTCGTGATCGAGCCGAAGTTCGACGCCGAGAACTCGCTCGACCTGATCGCAAAGCACAACGTCACGACTACCTTCATGGCCCCCACGCTGCTCCGTCGCCTGGTCGATGCGCAGGAGACACAACCGCGTGACACGTCTTCTTTGCGCGCACTGATCCTCGGCGCCGCTCCGTGCCCATACGCGCTGAAAGTTCGCGCCGAAGCGGCGTTCGGACAGGTGGTGTGGGAGTTCTACGGAGCAACCGAGACCGGCATCAACACCGTGCTGCGGCCCGAGGATCAGCTGCGCAAGCCCGGATCGTGCGGCACGGCCGTGCCCGGCCAGGAGATCCGCCTCGCGCGCGACGATGGCACCGATGCCGCCCCCGGTGAACCGGGAGAGTTCATGGTGCGAAATACATGGCTGGCGGAATACTTCCACCGCCCCGACGCCACCAGCGGGAGCACGCACGACGGATTCTTCTCGGTTGGCGACATCGCGTATCGCGACGAAGAGGGCTACTACTTCATCTGCGACCGGCGGATCGACATGATCATCTCGGGCGGGGTCAACATCTATCCGGCCGAGGTCGAGGCGGTGTTGCTGGCGCATCCCGCCGTCATGGACGCCGGGGTGATCGGCGTACCGGACGAGGACTTCGGTGAATCGGTGAAGGCGATCGTCCAGCTCCGGCCCGGCGCGTCCGCCACCGCCGACGACCTCATCGCCTTCTGTGCCGAGCGCCTCGCCGGTTACAAGAAGCCTCGCTCCGTCGATCTCGTTGACGAGCTGCCACGCGACGCCGCCGGGAAGCTGCTCAAGCGCAAGCTCCGCGAGCGGTACTGGGCAGGCGCCGGCCGGACGATTTGAGCGAGTCGCTCCGCGACTGCCGGCGCTCGCGGGCTTCACAGGGCACGATTAACCGCGACCGCCGGCGCTCACGGGAGTCCTCGACGTGGCACGCGTAACGGCTACCCGAGTAGCGGCAGGACGTACTCCAGGGAGCGGCTGATCCGTCCAAGCGGCCGGACGTCGTGCGTCGGCAGGCGCGTCTCCTGCTCGAGCGTGTGCCAGCCGCGGTATGCGGCCGCGCGCAGGGCCTCGATGACCCTCGCCACGTTCGCGCCTCCTTCACCCAGCGGCCGGTAAAGGTTGCGCGTCACGGCCTCGTCGTAGTCGAGCGAATGCTCGCGCACCCGCCGGGCGACGTCGAGGTCGACGTCGTTGAGGTGCACATGCTGGGTGCGTCCCGCCGCAAGCTCGACGACCTCGACCGGATCTGCGCCCGCGATCACGAGATGGGCGATGTCGAGGCAGACGCCTGCCTCGGAGCCGACCAGCAGGCGCTCGATCTCTTCAGGCCCCTCGATCGTGCTGCCGAACCGGGGCTGCACCGCCAGGCGGAGCTTGTGCCTGGCGCACACGTGCTCGACCGAGCCGATGGAGTGCAGGAGATGCGCCCACTCCGAGTGCGAAAGCGCCTGGCGCTGCGCGCCAGGAGTGCGCTCGGGGATTACAGCCAGGACAAGCGCCCCGGCGCCGAGGGCTGCCAGCCAGTGCGCGTGCCCGTCGATGTGCGCGAGCTCTGGGCCGCGAATCTCGTGGTGATGAAGGACGGCGTGCACCTGGCCGGCGACGACCTGCAGTCGGTGCCGCCGGAGCAGAGCCCGCGCCTGGTCGCTGCGGTCAGGAAGGAATCCGGGCGGACCGGCGCTGATCGCCCCCTCGCCCACCGCCGCGGCTTCGGAGAGGACCCGCTCGGGGTCGATCTGGTGACCCCATCCGGCGCGGTCGCTGATGCCCCAGCACGCGGGCGAAAGGGCGAGCCGGTGCACTGAGCGCACCCGACGCGCGCGCAGCGCTCCGATCCCGAGAACGGTCCTGCTGACCAACCCGCAGAGATTAACCTTCTAGTCAACGGATGCCGCCAACCGACCTCGAGCGTGAGCTGCGCCCCGCCACGCTTGACGACGCTGCCCTCGTCGCCGACCTGGAATCGATTCGCGACCCGCAGGAGCCACGCGACCCCGTGATGCTTCGCTACTGGTGGCAGATGGGCGACGAGCTCGAGCGCTCGATGCGCCGAGTGCGAGTGCGTGAAGGGTCGGCGGTCGCGTTCCTCGGTGTGTCCCACGACCTGTGGCTGGACGGCGAGAGACGCTTTGGGGTGATCAGGCCTCTTCTTCGGTACGAAGAATGGAGCGACGACGACTTCGCGCTTCTGGTCGACATCGGCGCTAACTGGCTGCGCAGCGAAGGTGCCGAGGCCGCAGTCGCGCGCGTGAGGGAGGACTTTGTGCGCGAGCTGGGTGTCCTCGAGCGACTGGGGTTCCGCGAGGGTCGCCGGACGCGGACGTCAGAGCTGGACCTGGTCGCGCGTCGGGACCATATCGCCACAGCGGCACGCGAATCTCGCCGTCGGATGCAGGAGCAAGGGATCGTGATGCACCCGTTCAGTGAGGACAGCGATCCCGACAAGTATCAGAAGCTGTACGAGACGATGGTCGAGTCGGGCCACGACGTTCCGAGGTCGGTGCCGGAACACGATATGACGCTGGACCAGTGGCGCCGCTTCTGGTTCGACAATCCCGCCATTCGCGAGGACCGTTTCTGGGTCGCACGCGAGGGCGACGACATCGTCGGCTGCTCCGTCCTCGACTGTCCGGTCGTGCGCGGTGTTCCGTGGACCGCCTACACCGGAACACTGCGCAGGGTCCGCGGCCGGGGCATCGCCCGAGCGCTGAAGTATCAGTCGATGGCGCAGGCGATCGAAGTCGGCTACACGCGGGTTCGCACCAGCAACGATGCGGAGAACCCCGCGATCCTTCGCATTAACGCCGAGATGGGATACCGGCTCGTCGCGCCGATCCTCGAGCTGCATTCGTCGCTGTGACCGACGAGCCTTACGGGCTTCGCGTCCTGCCCGAGATCTACAGGGAATGGTCGACGACCGGGATGATCGCGAACATCGGCGGCAGCGTCGTCGAGGCGAAGGCGGGCCACCTCGTGCTCGCCGCGAACATGACCACCGAGCGGCACAGCTTTCCCACCTCGCGAGGCCCGATCGTGCACGGTGGAG
>DATKFA010000344.1:0-5301 GCA_035511715.1 Candidatus Acidiferrum sp.
ACCGCAGGAAGGCGAGGTCACGGACTGGCTCTGGGTTTCGCCGGCAAGCGCGCTCGAGAACCCGGACGTGACCCTCGTCTACGCCACGCGAGCGGTGCTCGAGTCAGTCGCGGAAGCGCGGGATGTCGGGTCCCTGTTCGCCCACGCACGCAGGCTCGATCCGGTCCCGGTCGTCGAGCCGCGGATGGTACGGACCGCCGCAGGCTGGCAGGTGGTGCGCGACTAGCGACCCAAACCGCGCGACTGCCGGCGCTCGCGGGTTTCGGCGGGCACGATCAGCCGCGAGTGCCGGCCTTCGCGGGTTTCGCCCGGGCGGGGCGGCCTAGCGCCAGAGGTCGCGCCAGCGGTTGTAGTGGACGACCTCCACGCCGCCCTGGCGCAAGACGTCCAGCCCCGCCGGGTCGCGGTACGCCTCCCTGTAATAGACGCGCGCGACGTTTGCGTTGATGGCCATCTTGGCGCACATCACGCAGGGCGAGGCGCTGACGAACATCACCTTGCCAGGCTGCTGGGCGCCCGCCTTGATGAGCGCGTTCTGCTCGCTGTGGATGCAGCCACAGGCGCCCGGCGTTGTCGAGTCGCAGCGGTTGGGCAGGCCGCGCGCGTTGCCGTTGTAGCCGATCCCGAGGACCTGGGTCAGGTCGGCGGTGGTAATCACCGTCCCGACCTGGAGGCGAAGGCAGGTCGAGCGCTTGGCCAGCTCCTCGGCCATACGCATGTAGACCTCCTCGAGGGGGATGCGATCCGGGGCCTGGTCGGCCTCCGGGAGTTGGTGGACTTCGGCCATCGAGCTCATGTTAATGGGCTTGTTTATACCCCGGTTCAGGGCTAGAATGCGCAACATGTCGGTGCTCGAACTGTTGTTCGCGCTCCTCTTGGTATGCCTCATGGCCGGCACCGGTATCGTCGCGGCCCTGGTCTGGAGCCTGGTACGCCGGGCCGACGGTCAGGCGCGTGACGTCGCCGAGCTCAAGGCCCGCATCCAGTCCGGCGGGCAGACCCAGGAGACGCAGGCCGCGGAGATCCGCAACCGCCTCGCCCAGGCCCAATCCGCGATGGAGGGACTCAGGTCGGCGCTGTCGGCGCGACAGCCCATTGAAGAGGATGCGCGCGCCAGCCTCAAGCGGCTGGAAAGCATCATCGCCGGAAGCTCGAGCCGAGGCGCGGCCGGCGAGCGCATCCTCGAAGAAGCCCTCCGGCATCTTCCCCCCGAGATGCTGCAGCGCAACGTATGGGTCGGCGGCAAGGTCGTCGAGCTGGCGCTCCGGCTGCCCGGAGGCAAGCTTCTGCCCATGGACTCCAAGTGGGTCTCGAGCCCAGCGCTGGAGCAGCTCGCGGAGCCGGGACTGGACGCCAACCGCCGCGCCCAGCTGACCGCCCAGGTCGAGCGTGAGGTCGAACGGCGTGTTCGCGAGGTGAGCCAGTACATCGACCCCGCCACGACGTCGCCGTTTGCGCTGGCCGTCATCCCGGACGCCGCCTACGACGTGTGCCGGAGCGCGATCGTCACCGCGCATCACCGCCACGTCATGGTGGTCGGCTACGCGATGGCCCTCCCCTACTTGCTGACGCTCTACCAGCTGCATCTCCAGTTTGCACGCACCGTCGACATGGACAAGCTCCAGTCGGCCCTCATCGACATCGAGCGCCAGGTCGACGTCCTCGAGGGCATCCTCGAGAACAAGGTCCAGCGCTCCCTGACCGTGCTCCAGAACGCCTACACGGAGGGCCGGCAGGCCACAGCCAAGATCCGCTCCTCGGCGCAGTCGGCGCAGGTCAGCCAGGTGGCTGGGGACAACCTTTCCACAGAGTCCACAGGGCCCGGGGAAATCGCACGTGCGGCCAGCACGCCCGACCTTTCCACAGAGACCCTCCGCCTGGCGCTTCTCGACCCGGTCCAGTAGGTCGACTTTTGCCCTCTTTCCCCCAGCCTCTACCCATGCTGTGCCCAAGCCGTCACCAGGGATATCCACAGGTAATCCACCAACATCTAGGGGTTACGCCCCTATGTAGGCCAAATATGTTGTGTTCAGGTCTTGACAAGCCCAAAAGCCGGTCGTATAGTCCACAGCGTTACATCGAGGCCCTGGGGCATAAGTGGCGGGCATGCTCTGGGGCCTCTTCCATCCCCAAACGAATAAGCCCAACGACCCAGCTCACGTCCTACCAATCGCGGTTCAAAAACACCCACACCGGGGATGATTCAAGGAGGCGCTCCTAAACATATGGCCAAGAATCTCACCGACACCGACGCCAACGGCGTCGCCACCGGGGCCCGCGCCGCCGGGCGCGCGCAGGGCGCCCTTTCAAACAAGATGCACTCCAATGGAAATGGGCACGGCAAAGCCAGCAAAGGGCTGCGCTTTGGCCGTCACTTCACGCCCCCAGGCAGCCACGCGTTCGACCTGGTGGAGTGGGAGCACAGGACCGCGGCCATCACCGGCGAGAAGGGCCAGGTCATCTTCGAGCAGAAAGACGTAGAGGTCCCGCGCTCCTGGTCGCAGCTCGCGATCAACGTGGTCGCCCAGAAGTACTTCCGGGGCAGCCCCGGCAGCCCGGAGCGCGAGACCAGCGTCCGCCAGATCATCGACCGCGTCGTCGACACCCTGGCGAAATGGGGCCGCGAGGGCGGCTACTTCGCGACCGAGGAAGACGCCGAGAACTGGTCCGAAGAGCTTCGCTACCTGCTGGTCACACAGCACGCCTCCTTCAACAGCCCGGTCTGGTTCAACATCGGCGTGCCCGGCCGCCAGCAGCAGGCCTCCGCGTGCTTCATCAACTCGGTCAACGACTCGATGGAGTCGATCCTCGACCTCGCCAAGACCGAGGGCATGCTCTTCAAGTTCGGAAGCGGCACAGGCACCAACCTCTCGGTTCTGCGTTCCTCCAAGGAGCAGCTCTCGGGCGGCGGCACCGCCTCCGGCCCCGTGTCGTTCATGCGCGGTTACGACTCCTTCGCCGGTTCGATCAAGTCCGGCGGCACTACCCGCCGCGCGGCCAAGATGGTCATCCTCAACGCCGATCACCCCGACGTCATGGACTTCGTCCGCTGCAAGGCGGAGGAAGAGAAGAAGGCGTGGGCGCTCATCGAGGCCGGCTACAACGTGGGCTTCAACGTGCCCGGCGGCGCCTACGACTCGGTGCAGTTCCAGAACGCCAACCACTCGGTGCGCGTCACCGACGACTTCATGCGCGCGGTCATCGACGACAAGGAGTGGAAGACGCACGCGGTGGTCGACGGCCGCACGATCGACACGTACAAGGCTCGCGACCTCTGGAAGGAGATCGCCGACGCGGCGTGGATCTGCGGTGACCCCGGACTGCAGTTCGACTCCACGATCCAGGACTGGAACGTGGTCCCGAACACCGGCCGCATCAACGCGACCAACCCTTGCTCGGAGTTCGTCTTCGTGGACGACACCGCCTGCAACCTGCTGTCCCTGAACCTGATGAAGTTCCAGACCGAGCAGGGCACCTTCGACGTCGAGCGCTTCCAGCGCGCCGTCGACGTGACCTTCACCGGCCAGGAGATCCTCGTTTCCAGCGCCTCCTACCCCACTCCGGCGATCGGCAAGAACTCGGAGGCGCTGCGGCCGCTCGGCCTCGGCTACGCCAACATCGGCGCGCTCCTGATGTCGATGGGACTGGCGTACGACTCGGACGAAGGCCGGCGCTTCGCCGGCGCGATCACAGCGATCATGACGGGCCGCGCGTTCGCCCAGTCGGCGCGTATGGCGCAGGTCAAGGGACCGTTCAGCGAGTTCGGCAAAAACCGCGAGCCGATGCTCCGCGTCATGGAAAAGCACCGCGCCGCCGCACACCAGCTGACGACCTCACCGGAATCGGCGCAGGTCATCCAGGCAGCGCGCGACTCGTGGGACGACGCCGTCAAGCTCGGCCGAACGCACGGCTATCGCAACGCGCAGGCGACCGTGCTGGCGCCGACCGGGACGATCGGCCTGATGATGGATTGCGACACCACCGGCATCGAGCCGGACCTCGCTCTCGTCAAGTACAAGAAGCTCGTAGGCGGCGGTCTGCTGAAGATCGTCAACACCACGGTGCCGGCTGCCCTCCGCAAGCTCGGATACGACGAGATCAAGGTCAAGGAGATCGTCGAGTACATCGACGAGAACGACACCATCGAGGGCGCCCCGCACCTTCAGGACGAGCACCTCAAGGTCTTCGACTGCGCCTTCAAGCCGGTCAAGGGCACGCGCTCGATCGCGCCGATGGGCCACGTCCGGATGATGGCGGCGGTCCAGCCGTTCATCTCCGGCTCGATGTCCAAGACCGTGAACCTTCCCACCGACGCGTCGGTCGAGGACATCCAGCAGGCGTACATGGAATCGTGGAAGCTCGGGCTGAAGTGCATCGCCATCTACCGCGACGGGTGCAAGCGCTCGCAGCCGCTGTCCACGTCGCTCGAGAAAGAGAAGAAGCCAACCACGGCGGCGGCTGAGGTCGAGTACCGCGCGGTCCGGCGCAAGCTGCCCGACGAGCGCAAGGCGGTGACGCACAAGTTCGACATCGGCGGCCACGAGGGCTACCTGACGGTCGGCCTCTACGAGGACGGCACACCCGGCGAGCTGTTCGTGACGATGGCCAAGGAAGGCTCCACCATCTCCGGCCTCATGGACGCGTTCGCCACGCAGACGTCGTACGCGCTGCAGTTCGGCGTGCCGCTCAAGTTCATGGTGGACAAGTTCAGCCACATGCGGTTCGAGCCGTCCGGCTTCACCAAGAACAAAGAGATCCCGATCGCCAAGTCGATCGTGGACTACATCTTCCGCTGGATGGCGAGCCACTTCCTGCCGGTCGAGGACCAGGACGAGGTCGGCATAATTCGCCGCGAGGACTCGCCGGCTCAGGCCCCGATGGCGGATCCAAAGCCCGCTGAGCCGGAGTACAAGGTCATCGCCACCCCCAAAACCATCAATGGCATCTCGTCCCCGAAGCTGACCTTTGTGAATACCGGCGACGCGCCGGCGTGCCCCGACTGTGGAGCGATCACCGTCCGCTCAGGCTCTTGCTACAAGTGCCTCAACTGCGGCGCGACGACAGGCTGCAGCTAAACAAGAGACTTCTCCCCCTCCAGCAAAGCGTCGCCTGAGTGATCAGGCGGCGCTTTTCTTTGCGCTAGGCCCGGTTCGGGAACGTGACCTCGATCAGGGGGCTGTAGCGGACCATCTGCTCGAGATCGCTCCGACCCCAGTTGCGCGCGACGTAGGGCAGTACCTCTCGCCTCTCGGCTTCATCGCCGATCACGCGGGCAGTGGCGGCCAGATCGGCCTTGAGGCG
>DATKFA010000345.1:0-2554 GCA_035511715.1 Candidatus Acidiferrum sp.
ACGCTCTACGACTGGGCCGCCCAGTCAGGGCTGAAACCGCTGCCCGTGACGAGCGCGAAGGGCGTCTATTTCTACACCGCCGACGGGCGCCGGTTCCTCGACTTCAACAGCCAGCTCATGTGCGTGAACGCGGGTCACGGCGACCGCCGGATCATCGAAGCCATCCAGCGCCAGGCCGAGCAACTCCCCTACATCAGCCCCTTCATGGCGCACGAGGCACGCGCGCGCCTGGGCGCCAAGCTGGCCGAGCTGCTGCCAGGCGACATGGAAAAGGTCTTCTTCACGCTGGCCGGCGCCGACGCCAACGAGAACGCGATCAAGATCGCGCGCGCAGTCACAGGCCGGCCGAAGATCCTGGCTCGCTACCGCTCTTACCACGGTTCGACCGGCAGCGCCGTGCAGGCCACCGGGGATCCCCGCCGGTGGGCGAACGAGGGGCCGACCGGGAGCGTGGTCCACGTCCTCGATCCGTACCACGGCATCCAGCGCGGATGGGAACCGGTCGAGGAGTCGCTGGCCAACCTCGAGGAGACGATCCAGCTGGAGGGTCCGAGCACCATCGCGGCCTTCATCCTCGAGCCGATTGTCGGCACGAACGGCATCCTCATTCCACCCGACGGCTACCTGCAGGGCGTGCGGGCGATCCTCGACCGCTACGGAATCCTGATGATCTGCGACGAGGTGATGACCGGCTTCGGTCGGACCGGACGCTGGTTCGCCGTCGATCACTGGGGCGTGGTGCCCGACCTCATCACGATGGCGAAGGGATTGACGTCGAGCTACGTGCCGCTCGGCGCGGTCGGCATGACGCCAAGGGTCGCAGCCTACTTCGACGACCACGTGTTTTACGGAGGCTTGACGTACAACAGCCACCCGCTCGGATGCGCGGCGGCGCTGGGCGCGATCCAGGCGTACGAGGAGGACGACATGGTCGGCAACTCCAGGCGGATGGGTGAGGTGCTCGCGCGCCACCACCGCCGCCTGCGCGAGCGCCACCCGTGCGTCGGCGCCGCGCGCTCGATCGGGTTGTTCGGATGCATCGAGCTCGTGCGCGACCGGCAGACTCTGGAACCGCTCGCGCCGTTCAACAGCACCTCACCGGAGATGAAGGCGATCGCACAGGCGCTGCTGGACGCGGGCATGAATACGTTCGTGCGCTGGAACACGATCATGACCAACCCGCCGCTGTGCATAAAGGAGTCCGAGCTGGATGAGGGCTTCGAGATCCTCGACTCCGTCCTCGAGATCGGCGACCGAACCGTCCGCGATTAAGCAGCTGCAGCTGAGAAAGCTGCAGTCCGGCATGAAGGACGTCCTGCGCACGAATGCGTTCTGGCGCGAGCGCCTGCACGACGTGCGCGGCTGGGACGACTTCGATCGGCTTCCGCTCACGACCAAGGCGGAGCTGGTGGCCGACCAGGCGTCGCGTCCGCCGTTCGGCACCAACCTGACGTATCCGCTCGACCAGTACGTCCGCCTGCATCAGACATCTGGGTCGAGCGGCGACGCGCCGCTGCGCTGGCTGGACACCGCCGAGTCGTGGGAGTGGTGGCTTCGCATCTGGTCCGACCACGTCTATCCCGCGGCGGCGGTGACCGCGGCTGATCGTGTGTTTTTCGCCTTTTCTTTTGGACCGTTCGTCGGGTTCTGGTCCGCGTTCGGCGGCGCCCAGCGGCTGGGCGCTATGTGCATCTCCGGCGGCGCCATGACGAGCGAGCAGCGCGTGCGCAACATGCTCGACCTTGGCGCGACCGTCCTGCTTTCCACGCCGACCTACGCGCTTCGCCTGGCGGACGTCGCCGATCAGATCGGAGTCAATCTGTCCGCGGCCGGTATTCGAACCACGATCCATGCGGGCGAGCCGGGGGCTTCGATCCCCGCGACCCGCGCGGCCATCGAAGCCGCGTACTCGGCCGCCGCGTACGACCACACCGGTATGACCGAGCTCGGTCCGACCGGGTTCAGCTGCTCGGCCCGCGACGGCGTTCACCTCGTGGAGTCGGAATTCATCTTCGAGGTCCTGCCGAGCGGTGAGCTCGTCGCCACCAACCTCGGGCGCTGGGGAAGTCCGCTGATCCGGTACCGCACCGGCGATCGGGTCGAGCTCGCGAGCGAGCCTTGCTCGTGCGGCTCGCCGTTCCTGAAGATCCTTGGCGGAATTCAGGGGCGGGTCGACGACATGTTCACGGTGCGCGGGGTGAACCTCTACCCGTCGCAGGTCGAGGACATCGTGCGCCGCCATCCGGAGGTCAGCGAGTTCGTCATCGAGCATCGCCGTGAGCGGCAGATGGACGAGGTGACCCTGCTGGTCGAGACTTCCACCGACTCGTTCTCGGCGGACCGGCTCGAGGCCGACCTGCGACAGGCGTTGGGGGTGCGGCTCGAGTGCCGCGTGGTCCCGGCCGGCGCGCTTCCGCGCTCGGAGCTGAAGTCACGGCGGATCGTGCGCGTGCTGAGCTGATGCGAGCCATCGAACTGCCGGCGGCGCCGGGCGCGCTCACGCTCGACCTGGACCGAACGGCGCTGGTGGTGGTGGACATGCAGAACGCATTTG
>DATKFA010000346.1:0-16420 GCA_035511715.1 Candidatus Acidiferrum sp.
TCAGCTCGTGCGGCCGGATGCCGTTGATGCGGCGCCCGTTGTAGGCGACCTCGCCGGCAGTCGGGCTGACCAGACCGCACACGACGTTGAACAACGTCGTCTTGCCGGCACCGTTGGGCCCAATGATCCCGACGATCCGCCCTGCGGCCACGTCGAGGGTCACGCCATCGAGGGCCACCACGCCGCCGAAGCGGACGCTGAGCGACCGGACCTCGAGCGAGCCCGGATGCCCGGCGTCAGCGCCTACGGCGACCGCCTGGTTCAACCGCTGAAGAGTATTTGGTCGGAGCTCTGCCTTAGGGGATCCCGTTCGTCGGCATCGACTTGGACGCGCAGCTCCCACATGCGGTCACGCCGCCGCTCACGGTCGCGGTATAGACGGAACCGGTGAACGTCGCTGCACCGTTCTGGATGACGGCCATGCGCACGCCCTGATATCCGAGGTGGTTGCTGGAGCTGAACTGGTATGGCACGAACCCTGGACCCTGGTCGACCTCACCTTTCTCGAGAGTGTTGATGACGTCCTGGCGGGTCGGGTTGCGTCCGGCCTTCTTCATCAGCTGCACGAACGCGTAGCCGACCGCCATGCCGTACAGCGTGTTGCCGTCAAACGGCAGCGACGAGATGTACTGGTCGTGGATCTGCTTGAAGAGCGTGATCCAGGGGCTCGAGGTGTCCGACGTCGCGGGCAGGTAGCCCGATGTGACGATCCCGTTCAAAAGGCTCGCGCCCGCAGCGCCCTTGGAGAACGAAGTCACCAATCCCGCCAACGTCGTCGGGTCGGCGCCAACGCTGCTCACCACCCACTTCGGGCTGTAGTGGAGCGCGGCCGCCGTCAGCAACGTGAGGGCGGTGAACGCCGGGATCGTGTAGAGCACGACCACCTGCGCGCCCTTCGCCTGAAGCGTCGCGATCTGCGGACCCAGGTTCGTGTTGGTCGGGACGTACTTCTCCTTGTCGACGACACTGGAGGATGAGATCTGCGAGTCGAGACCCTGCACGCCGCCCTGGCCGAAGTCGTCGTCCTGGTACAGGTAGCCGACCTTCATGCCCGAGTAGTTGTCGTTGACGTACTTGCCGGTGATCTTGCCTTCGATGATGTAGTCGGGCTGATAACCAAAGGTCTCGGGATACTTCGATGTGTTGTTCCAGCAGTCGCAGCCGGAAGCGACAAAGAGGTCCGGCACCTTCTGCGAGTTCAGGTAGTCGACGACCGCGAGGTGCGTCGGCGTGCCCAGGCCGTTGAAGATCGCGAAGACCTTGTCCTCGAGGACGAGCTTGTGGACCACGGTCGAGGTGTTCTGCGGGTTGTAGCCGTCATCCTCGTACAGATAGTTGATGGTCCGGCCGTTGACCCCGCCGTGGTCGTTGACCCACTTGAAGTAGGCGTTGGAGGACTGGGAGATCTCGCTGTAGCCCGGCGCCGCCGGACCCGTAAGGGGTTGGTGGCTGCCGATCGTGATCTGGGTCGCGGTGATCCCGGTCGCGGACGCGGTGTTGGTGCCTCCGCCGTTGGAGCTGCCGCCGCCACACGCCGCAACCAGCACGACCGCGACCAGCAGCGCCCTGGAGAATCGCGAACCCATGTCCCACCTCCCACGCAATTGGGACAACGCGTAGTTGCCCGTTCGGTTCACCGATAGTACTCTCGGCGAATCACGGGTGGCAAGAATCGAGTTCACGGGGGCAAGTCGCTGACCCGCCGCGAGGCCAAACAGCGCACTCGACGGCGCCTGCTCGAAGCGGCCCGAACAGTCATCCTGGCCGGGGGCGAGGCACGCCTGTCCGCCAGCGTCGTAGCCAGGGAGGCCGGCGTCGCGGGTGCGACGTTCTACGAGCACTTCAGCAACCTCGACGAGCTGCTCCGTGCGCTCGCTGAGCAGCTTTTCGACGATCTACGCACGCAGCTCGCGGTCCAGCGGCGCGAGGCGCTCGAGTCTCCCAACGACGAGGAACGTCTGCGCCAGGAGTTCCGCACCCCGCTGGAGATTCTCTCGGCCAACCCGGACCTTTTCCGGCTCGCTCTGCGAGTGCGAAACAATCCGGGGTCGCCACTCGGCGATTCGAGCCGCCGCCTCACCGGAAACACCCGACGCGACATCGTGGCCGAGCTCGTCGCGCGCGGCTACCCGGCCACCACGCCAGGCGAGCAGCGGCGGCTCGAGATGATCGCGGACATACACATCGCCGCGACGGAGGTGATGACCATGGGGCACATCACAGGACGCTACCCCGATGTCGACGAGATCGCCGACATGCTGGTGCTGGTGACGCAGGGCACGCGCCTGGCTCGCGCGTGGCGCGACGACCCGGCGGTGGCAAGCCCGGCGCGATAATTCCGGTCGGTGCTCGAACGCTTCAAGCCCTACTGGCTTCACGCCTACGTGATGGTCTTCACCGCGCTCGGGCTGTTCGGCGACAGCCGCATCACCTCGCTGTGGCAGCAGGACCTCCTCGGCCTGCTGAGCTTCGCAGCGCTCTTTCTTGCCGCGCTCAAGGTCCCGCCGGCGCTGCGAGTGCAGGTGTGGATATGCGTCGGGGTCGCGACCGGCTACGAGGTGTTCGGTTCGCTCATCTGGGGCATCTACCACTACCGCATGCACAACCTCCCGCTGTACGTGCCGGCGGGGCACGGCATCGTCTACCTCTTCGGACTGCTCGCGGCGCAGACACCTTTGATCCAGCGTCACGGGCGCCGGGTTGCTTACACGGTGCTGGGTGCGGCCACAGCGTGGGCAATGCTCGGCGTTACGGTCATGCCCGCGTTTACCGGGCGCGTGGACGTGCAGGGCGCGATGTGGCTGCCCTACCTCGCGTGGTTCCTGCTCCGTTCGCCGCGCTGGCCGGTGTTCGCGGCCATCTTCGTCATCGTCGCGGAGCTGGAGATCTGCGGCACCGCGTTCGGCGACTGGTACTGGGTGCCGTACGCGCCATGGACACACATCCCATCCGGCAACCCACCGTCAGTGGTGGCCGGCGGCTACTGCGTCATCGACGCGACCGTGCTCGTGCTGACGTGGGCCTACAGGGTCGGCTTGAACACCATCATCACGAGAATCAAGGCCACGCCCACACCAGTGCCGATGCCAAAAATCATCGCGCGCCTGTCGAGGCGCATGTACTCGGAGGAGGTGATGTCTCCCGAGACAGCGAGCCTGACCTGATTGCGCAGCGAGAGGCTGTAGACGACCGCCATTGCGGCCACCACCGCGAACAGGATCAACGCAAGAACGATCCACAGCTTGAAGCCCCAGCTGCCGGCGAAAACCATGATCAGGCCGGTAATCAGTACGACTCCATATGATGGATTGGCGACGCGGTCGTCTATGAACTTGATTCCCTTCAGGGCAAACGCTGTGTGGGATGTATCCCGCCCCACTCGGGCGTTCCACACCCCATACGTGATGTTGGCGCCAACCGCGGTGATCGCCGCCAGGATGTGGATGAACTTGAGAAGCAGATAGAACGAGAACATCTCAGCTCAGCTCCACGGTTGCATTGCCGACAGTTGTACGTTTCCCATCCTCGTCTTCTCCCCAGACCTCGAGCTCTACGTTTTTTCCGTCAATGCGCGTGACCTTTCCCCGGCAGCGAAACGGGTGCCCCGGGACGTCGATTCCGCGGTAGCTCACCTCGAACGTTTTCAAAGTTGCCTCATCGCCGATCCAGTCGGTGACGAGCTGGCCGAGAAACGCCGCCTTCAGGAGGCCGTGCAGGATGACCCCGGGGAGCCCGACGCTCCGCGCGTACTCCTGGTCGTAGTGGATCTCGTAGAAGTCGCCCTGCGCGCCGGCGTACTTGACGAGTTGGCGCGTCGTCGGATGCTTGATGAGCTCCGGAATCTCTTCGCCGACGCGCACGTTCACCTTCGGATCATCGTTCCGCGCAGTCGTGCCACGAGCTCGCCGCGCTGATTTGAGTAGTCGGTCTCGAAGATGATGAAGAGAAGATCTCCGGTCGACCCTGGCTTGTCGTAGACGTCGACGACGCGACCCTTCGCGGTGACCTGGTCGCCGATCATGACCGGCGCGAAATATTCGAACCGATTCCCCCCGTTGAGCCAGCCTTTGCCGTAGACCTCGGCGTCGCTGAGGTGCACTGTGACCGGCGCGATCGCAACGAGAAAAGTCGGGGGCGCCTCCGTGTCCCAGCGTGGATTGGGGTCGCCGATCGCTTCGACAAAACGCCGTACGTGCCCCGCCTCGACGGTCGCCGTCACCTCAGGACCGTCGACCCCGATCCGCGTCTTGACCAGGGCGATCGCCTCGGCGGTCGTGATCACCGGCCGCGCGGGAGACCGAGCACGCGCTCGGCGATGATGTTGCGCTGAATCTCGGACGAGCCGGCGTAGATCGTCTCCGCCTGCGCCCACATCCAGCCGTACTGCCAGCGACCATCCTCGATCGCGAGCTCCGACTCGGGCGCGAGGGCGCCGTACATGCCCTCCACGCCGACCGCGACTTCCTGGAGGCGTTTGTCCATCTCGCTCCAGAAGAGCTTGGTCACGCTTGCCTCGGGGCCAGGGGCATTACCGTGCTGGGCCCTGGTCAGGTTCCGCAGTCCGATCAGTCGAAACACGTGTGCCTCGATCTGCGCCTGGGCGATCTTCTGTCGGGTGGTGGCATCGGAGCCCGCTCCGCGGTCGCGGGCGAGCGAGGCGAGCTCGGCCACCGCGCGCTCGAAGCGCGCGGCCTGCGCGAGACCTCCCCGCTCGAAGCCGAACACTGTCATCGCGATCTTCCAGCCATCGCCGGGTTGGCCGACGAGGTCGCGATCTTCTACCTCCGCGTTGGATAGAAAGATCTCGCAGAACTCTCCGCCGCCGGTCATCTGCTTGATTCTCCGGACCTCGACGCCGGGCTGGTCCATGTCGATCAGGAAGAATCCAATGCCCGTGTGCGCCTCTGCATTCGGATCGGTGCGCGCGAGCAGGAAGCTTTTCTGCGAGTAGTGCGCGCCGCTCGACCACGTTTTCTGTCCGCTCAGCACCCACTTGCCGTCGCGTCGCTCGGCCTTAGTTCTGAGCGCGGCGAGGTCGCTGCCCGCATCGGGCTCGCTGAATCCCTGGCAGAAGACGAGCTCGCCGCTGAGGATCTTGTCGATGTAGGTCTGCTTCTGCCACTCGCTGCCCTGCGCGAGGAGGGTTGGCGCAAGGAGCGTCACTCCGAGGCGACCAAGAATGCCGGGCGCGCCGGCCTTTGCCATCTCCTCCTGGTAGATCGCCTGCATCACCGGCGTGGCGCCTCGACCGCCTACCGCCCTGGGCCATCCGAGCTTCAGCCAGCCGCCCTCGTAGAGCTTGCGCTGCCACCGCAACTGCAGCTCGGTGTCTTCCTCGTCGCGATAGCCCCCCTTTCCGTCCTGGCGCCAATCGCTTGGAAGGTTGGACTCGAGCCAGGTTCGTACCTCGGTCCGGAAGGCTTCCTCCTCGGTCGTGAAGCCGAGATCCACGGTTTCGAGGATAGCTGGAGGCGGCATGAAACCCGAGGGCGCCGCCCTCCTCCGACGGGGTCGCCTGACGCCAAACATCCCGAATTCCCCGTGGATTTGGGGCGTTTGACGCCAAACGCCCAAGAGAGTGCGATGGGTTTCAGGCCGCTTCGATTGAGGCAAACTGGATTTGATGGCTGCCGAGGTCTTATGCGGGCGGTGCGGTGCGCTGCTCACGAACCCGAATGCGCCGTGCCCGCGGTGCGGAGCGCCCGCTTCAGGCGGATACGCGGCACCCGCGCAGCAGCGGGTGCACAAGAGCCCGTTCCTTGCCGCCACGCTCGCGATCGTGCCCGGCCTCGGCCATTTCTACCTCGGACACAACCTGAAAGGGCTCGCCTACCTCGTCGGCGTCGGCGGTCTCCAGTTCTTCGGCTTCGACCTCGACCTGACGGTGATCGGCGCGGCGGTTGGCGTCCCGATGGAGCTGGGCGGCGGCGCGCTGTGGCTCTTCAGCATCGTCGACGCCTACCGCACGGCCAAGCAGATGGAGCGGTTCGGCTACTAGCCGGTACGGCGCCTCCGCGTTGTCGCGCGCTTGCGTCGGCCGTTTGCTGGAGCAGCTTTCGCGCGAGCCCGCGTGGTCTTTGCGCCCAGCGCTCGCTGCACGCGGCGCGAGAGCGTCTTGATGCCGCGCTCCACCGTTTTGCCCGCGGACGATTTCTCCGCTTTCGCGGTCAGGCTCGCGACCTGGCGCTGGAGCTGACGGTTTTTCTTGATGAGCTCGGCAACCATCGAGTTGAGCTGACCGACCAGGTCGCTGCCACCCGCGCGCGGGCGCGTGGTCTTGTTCTTGGAACCGGGCGGGCGCCCGCGCCGGCGAGGCGAATTTTGCTGTGCTTCCTCAGGTGCCATTTTTGACTCCCATGAATAAAGAGAAACGAGCGCAGCAAATCATAGCTGCGCTCGTTGGGAATGAAATTCAGGCTGCTGCGAGAAGCTGCTGTTTGGAGAGGCTTTTCAATCCTTCGCGTGCAAGTTCATGCGCGGGATTTGCTTTACGACTGACATAACGGACGACGCGCCAGCCGCGCCGGCATCGTTCGCGCACTTCATGAACCGCGGTGCGAAAGCTGTCACTCGACGGCATTCGGCTGCGCACGACGGGGGCGCAATCAGTGCGCACTATCACGCGGTGATAGGGCCAGCGCGCGGCTGCAAGATCGAGCGCGCCCGCGCAAACGTGTGCTTCGAGCTGCGCCGATCCGCCGACATGCGAAAAGCCGAACGATTCCGTGTAGACGGCGCGCCCTCTAACAAAAACGGCCAGGCCACATCCGGCCCGGCCGTGCTTGTCCAGCGCGGCGTCCACGTAGATAACCAGGCACTCCCGCAAACTGCATTCCTCCCGTATGGCGGTCGGGGTGGCTCGGCCAACCCGCCAGGATTTCGGAAGAGCCTAACACTATGTTGCGGGCTTGTCCGTTGCGGAACGCAACATCTGGGGTCAGTCGGCCGGCGGCAGCTCTGTCCCCATCGCGTGATAGCCGCCGTCGACGTGCACGAGCTCGCCGGTGGTCATGTCCAGGTAGTCGGAAAGCAGCGCGGCGACGGCCCTTCCGACCGGGGAGCGGTCCTGCAAGCTCCAGCCCAGAGGAGCGCGCTTCTCCCACACCTCCTCGAAATCCTTGAATCCGGGGATGCCGCTCGCGGCAAGGGTCGCCAGCGGACCCGCGCACACCGCGTTGACTCGGATCTTGTGCCGCCCCAGGTCGCGCGCCAGGTATCGCGTCACCGATTCCAGCGCCGCTTTAGAAACGCCCATCCAGTCGTATTTCGGCCACGCGGTCGTTGAATTATCAAAATCGAGCGTCACCATCGACCCCCCGTGGTCTTTCATCAGTGGTAGAAACCCACGGGCCATTTCCTTGAAAGAAAATGCGCTCACCTGGAGCGCGGTCGCCACGCTTTCCCAGGGAGTGCTCAAGAACTTGCCGCCGAGGGCGTCTGCCGGCGCAAACGCAACCGAATGCACGAGACCGTCGAGCCTGTCCCACCTTTTTGACGTTGCCTTGAACGCGTCATCGATATCGGAAGGCTTCGTCACGTCCATTTCCAGGATTTCAGGCACCGGATCGAGCTTCTTGGCAGTCATCTGCGTGATGCTCATCATCCGGCCGAAGCTCGTGAGCAGAATCTCTGCGCCCTCGCGCTGACATTCCTGCGCGATGGCGAAACCGATGCTGCGCCGGTCCGACATTCCCGCGATGAGAATTCGCTTCCCTTCCAGAATCATGGGCGAATACTAGGCCTCGGAGCCTGTCGCCACGGGAAGGTCGCGGTTCGACCAGTCGCTCCACGATCCCGCGTAAAGGCGCGCGTTCTTCAGCCCCGCGATCTCCATCGCGAGCAGCTGCTGCGTGGCGTTGACGCCGGAGCCGCAGTAGAAGACAGCGCCGTCGTCCACGCCCAGCGCCCCGAACTGCCGGCGCAGCTCGCCCGGTGTTTTGAACCTGCCGTCGGACGCGAGGATCTCCGTGTACGGCAGGTTCCGCGCGCCCGGAATGTGTCCGGCCTTCGGGTCGATCGGCTCGGTCTCGCCGCGGTACCTCTCGCCCGCGCGGGCGTCGATCAAAGGAACCCCGCGCAGCGCGCTCACAGCCTGCCAATCCAACACGCGTGACATGTCCGGCCCGGTTGCCGTGAAGTTGCCACGATCAACGGATTGCGCTTCGGTCTCGAGAGGCGAGCCCCACGCCTGCAGGCCACCATCGAGCACCGCCTGGGCGCGATGCCCGAACAACCCGAGCAGGAACCAGAGCCGCGACGCGGTCGGCGCCGCTGTGTGGTCGTCGTAGACCACGACCCGCGAATTCGAGCTCACGCCCGCTCGCCGCATCTCCTCAGCGAACTGCTCAGCAGCGGGCAGGGGATGCCGTCCGCCGCCCTCTGCGCCAGTCACCGACTCGAGCTCGACGAACACGGCGCCCGGAATGTGCCCGCGCTCGTATTCATCGCGGCCATTGCGACGGAGCAGGTACCAGCGAAAGTCGATGACACGCACATCGGGGTCATGCAGGTGCGCGCGCAACCAGGCCGCATCGACCAGCGGGCCGAAGGCCATCAGGAATGGACCACCCGGGTGTCGTGACAGAAATGGATCGCGTGCGGGTGGGAGGCATGCAGCTTCTCCAGCGATCGCGTCCATGCATCTCGGTCCGCATGCTGGCCCGGCCACGAGGAAAGGTCTGCCTTGTCCGCATCGCGGTAGATGTCGGCGGTGTAGGCAGCGTCGCCGATCATCACCGCGGCGCCACCAGCGGCGTCGACCAACACGCTCTGGTGTCCGACCGTGTGGCCGGGCGTCGCCACCACACGCACGCCTTCGGCGATCTCGGCGTCACCGTCGAGCAGCTCATACCGGGCTCCGGCGAAGTCAAACCATTTCGCGGCCGTGGTGTCATCACGCCGCGCCCGTTCGAGCTCCGACCGCTGGACGTAGAACGGCGCGTGCTTGAACACCGCGTTCTGACCGCAGTGGTCGAAATGCAGGTGGCTGTTGATGACGATCTTCACGTCAACCGGGCTGAGGTCGTGCTCGGCCAGCGCGTCGGCCGCATGACGGTTGACGACGCCCCAGTCTTTGATCAGCCTCTCGTCGCCCCAACCAATGCCGGTGTCGACGAGGATGGCGCCTGCCCGCGGATGCTTGATCACGAAGCCATGGACCGGAATGTTGTTGAAGGCTTCGATCTGCGAGAGGTGGAGACGGACGATCTCCAGCATCACGGAAGGTAGGGCGACGCGGCGAACAACGTGAAAAGAAGCGCGAGGTAGACGAGCGAGTACGCGAACATGCGCCGGGTCCAGCGCCGTCCCTCGAGATCCAGCACCGAGATTCCGACCAGGCCAACGCCGAGCACGATCGCGCCTGCGACATACACGGTTCCGGCCGCCCTAGTGAAGAACGGGACCACGCTCGCCGCCGCGGTGAGGACCGCGTAGACGAGGCTCTGCCTCTTCGCCGTCCTCTCCCCCGCCACCACGGGCAGCATCGGGATGTTCGCGCGCGCGTAGTCCGCCTTGATCAGCTGCGCCAGCGCCCAGAAATGCGGGGGCGTCCAGAACAGGACGATCGCGAAAAAGGAGAGCGCGGTCAGGTCCAGCCCACCTGACGCGGCCGCCCAACCGACCAGCGGAGGCACTGCGCCCGCTGCCCCACCGATGACGATGTTCTGCGGCGTCGAACGCTTGAGCCACATCGTGTAGACGAAGACGTAGAACGCCGATCCGAACAGCGCCAGCGCAGCGGCGAGCAGGTTGGCGAAGGCCCACAGCACCGCGAAGGCCGCTGCATTGAGGGCGATGCCAAGCGCCAGCGCCTGCCACGCCGGGATTCGGCCGGCGGGCAGGGGCCGGAGCCGCGTTCGCGTCATCACCGCATCGATGTCGCGGTCGAACCACATGTTGATCGAGTGCGCGCCACCGGCGGCGAACGTCAGCCCCACGAAGACGGCGGCGACGGCCTGCAGGCGCGGATGACCGTGCGCCGCCGGCAGCATCACGCCCAGCGCGGTCGCGTCGAGCAGCGCGACGATGCGAAGCTTGAGCAGGCTGAGGTAATCGCGCAGCGTCGCGGCGGCGGTTCGGGTCTGGGGTTGGGTCGTGACCGCGCTCATGCGGTCCTTTTGCCCACGGCCAGGTGTGCGAGAGCCGGGCGCGCGTCGGTCCGCGGAAGCGTCAGGAGCGCGATCGAGAGCATGCCGGCCCACACCAGCGTGGCGATCGCGACGTGGAGACCGTTGAAGGCGGCTGCGTCTGTCACGGCCGCGCCGGCGCCCACCGCCACCTGCAGCGCGAGCACGATCAACGTCACCACCCCGGTCCGTCGAAGGCTGCTCTCGCTCATGGCCCTGAACGCGACGTACACGATCAAGACGCCGAGCACGAGCGCCGAGCCCCGGTGCAGCATGGTGAAGGCGTTCGCGCCCGCGAAGTCAGGCGTGAATCCGCCGCCGCAAAGCGGCCAGGAGTGGCAGCCGGCGTCCGCGTTGCTCGCCACCACCGTCGATCCGGTCAGGAGGAGCACGTATGTCGCAGCCGCGCCGAGCAGCGCCAGGGGCCTGACCCGCGCGACCCCGGCTGAAGGTGGAAGAGCAAGGATCGCCGTCGCGATCAAGCATCCGAGGATGAGCATCGCCAGCGCCAGGTGCACGAGCACGAGCCACGGCTGGAGCTCCTGCGCGACCACCACCGCGCCCAGGCCTCCTTCAGCGGCGATCGCGATGAGTGATCCCGTCGCCACGATGGCAACCATTGGTCGGAGCTTGTGGAACACGACCCAGGCCAGCACGACCGTGGCGATGACGAGCACACCGGTCACCGTCCCGACCGACCGGTGCGAGTACTCGATGATCGAGTGGATGTCGGCCGGCGGGTAAGGACGGCCGTGGCAGAGCGGCCAGTCCGGGCAACCCAGCCCCGATCCGGTGACGCGGACCACGCCACCCAGCGCGATCTGCAGGTAGGCAAAAAGCGCGGTCGCGAAGGCGAGGACGCGGAAATTACGGATCGGGAGCACCTTCGCGCCAGTCTATCGGCTGGTCAAATTCGATAGCTCGGTCTCGAGCACGGACTGGTCGACCTGGCCGACCTGGCGCCGGTCGATCGTCCCGTCGGCGCGAACGAAGACCGTCATGGGCAGCATGAAGATGCCGTAGGAATGGCCGACGCTCAGGTCCGAGTCGAGGAGCGCCGGGCGATGGATGCCCAGGCCGTCGAGAAAAGCGCGCGTCGACTGACGGCTGTCCCCTTCATCGACGAGCACGAGCCTGGCCCCGGACTGCGGGCCGACCGACTTGTCCAGGAGCGGCATCTCGGCCTTGCAGGGCGGGCAGTAGCTGGCCCAGAAGTTGATGACCAGGGGCTGTCCTTTGAGGTCGCCGAGGCTGAGGCTGGTGCCGTCCGACGCGAGCAGCCGGAAGGCGGCGGCGGTGCCACCGCTCGACTCCGGAGCCTGCTCCGGACCGCCGATCGCGGCCAGCGCTTGCAGCACATCGGGAGATCCCCAACCGTCTCCGCCGGACCCGAGCTCGTAGAGCCCGCGGCTGCTCAGCGAGGTGACGAGCTGGCCCGGGATGTCGTTCCCGACCTTCGGCACGCCGCGATAGACGAGCCGGACGAAACCGTGCCGGTCGATGAGGGCGAGCGTCGAAGTGTGCGAGTCACCGCTCGCCAGCTCGACGTCGAACGGCTTCCAGAAGCTGTCCAGCTGCTCTGACGTCCCCGTCCCGAACGTCCAACCTGCGCCGATTTGTCTGGCGTAGCTGGAGAGCGTGGACGGCGTGTCGACGTTGGGATCGGTCGTCACCTCGAGCAGCATGGCGCTGGGCGGAAGGTGCTTGGCCAGCTGCAGGAAGAGCGCCGTGTACAGCGGGCACGTCTCATGACAGGAGGTGTGAAATGCGGCCACGACCACGTCTCGGCCGGAGATGCTCGCGTTGTCTAGGGTCTGGCCGCGCTGATCGACCAGCGTGAAGGGTGGGAGCTCGGCGAACCTCCCGGAGATCTCTCCCAATCCAAGGTTCACCTCGTCGTTGCCCGCGTACGCAGCGCCCGCGATCAGGTGCCCCGAATCGATGCCCAGCAGCAGCGGCTCGACCTGCCCTGCCGTGATCGTGAGGGAGACGCGCTGAATCGCGCCGCCGAGCCCGACCGCGTCGTAAGAGCCTACCGGCAGCGTCGTCACCAGCATCTGGCTCTGTTCGGGGGCCGCGGGTACGTCGCCCTGGATCGGCGCGACCGCTGCCCACGCGCCATCCGTGCGGTGGATCGTAAGAGTCGTGATCGTCAGTGTCGTCGCCGACCGCCCGGCAGCCACCACGACGAGCGATCCGGTCGGCGACATCAGTCGTGGCGCGAACCACAGCACGCCCACCGCGACCACGGCGACCGCGGCGGCGGCCAACCAGGCAAGTTGAGCTCGGTTCGTCAGGCCACCTTCGAGGGGGTTCCGCCGTAGCGCGCGGCCACCTGGTCGATGTAGGCCGCGCACATGTCCGCGATCGTCCCGTTCTGGACCTGGATCACGTTCTCGGCGTTGCTCTCACCGCTGTGCGACAGGTTGAAGCTTCCGACATACACATAATCGTCCGCGACCAGGATCTTCGCGTGCATGAAGTCGTGGATGGAGCCCTTCGCGTACGGTGTCGAGCGCTTGCCACCGAAGTGGACCGCGGCGGTGATGCTGTGGAACGCCGCGATCTTCCAGGCAGCCCCCGGTTGCGTCGACCACTGGTGCTGGACCTCGTCCATCTGGGTCGCATCGTAGACACCTCCGATGTCGACCTTCCCCTGGTCGACGGTCTCGGCCAGGGTGCCGAGGATCGGGCCGGACGTGATGACAGGCGAGCAGATGCGCAGCCGTTTCTCGGCTGATGCGATCGAGCGCGACATCGCGTGTACGAGCTTCAGGCTCCGTCCCGGGCAGAAGTAAGGCCGGACCTGTGTGCCATCGCTGAGCTGAGACCAGGGCGAGGAGACCCGCCCCGAGATAGCGACGACAGGTTTGTCCCACAGACCCTGGAAGTTGATGGCGTAGTCGCGGGCGATATCCGCCGACTCGATCGTCACGATCACATTCTCTTCGCGAGTCCACGAGTCGTTGGTCCAGTTGGTCGAACCTGTGAGCACGTCGGCGCCGTCGCGGACGACGTACTTGTGGTGCATGAGGTCGGGGATGCCCGGGACCGGCTTCACCTGGACGCCCGACGATCGGAGCTGGTCGATGAAAGCCCAGTCGATCTCAGGCGGCGGCGGCACGGGGATCGCCATCGCATGGTCCTGGTTGAACATGAGCCGCACGGCCACGCCGCGCTTGACGGCCGCCTGGAAGGAGGTGAGCACCGTCGCCGACGGTGATTCCTCGAGGCGGAGGTCGTAGATGGCCACATCCAGCGACTTCTGCGCGCCGTCGATGAACGATGCGATGCGCGGGGCGATCGCGTCGGCGCTCTGACCGCCGTCGGTCAAGAAGAAGAAGTCGAGCGGCGCTATTGCGCTTCCCTCTGCGGCTCGCCGGTCTGCTCGCGCGGCTCCTCGATCGGCACGGGCAGCGGCCGGGTCGCCATCTCGGCGGCCTCCTCCGGATCGTCCGTGATGGTCATGAGCTTGAGGTCATCCGGAGCGATGGCGCCGGTCGCCAGCACGTGCTCCCGCAGCCAGGTGAGGAGACCCTCCCAGTACGGCGAGCCGAAAAGGACGATCGGGAAGTGCTCGATCTTTCCCGTCTGTGCCAGCGTCAGCGATTCGAACAGCTCGTCGAGCGTGCCGAAGCCGCCGGGGAAGATCACGAACCCGCGCGCGTACTTCACGAACATGTTCTTGCGGACGAAGAAGTAGCGGAACTCGACGCCCAGGTCGACGTACTTGTTCAGCGATTGCTCGTGCGGAAGCTCGATGTTGCAACCGACGGAGAGCCCGCCCGCCTCGTGGCACCCGCGGTTGACGGCCTCCATGATCCCGGGGCCGCCGCCGGTGATGACCGCAAAGCCGCGCCGGGCGAGGGCCTCCCCCAGCTTCCGTCCGAGGTGGTAGTAGGGATCGTTATGCCGCGCCCTCGCCGAACCGAACACGGTGATCGCGGGACCGACCTCGTTGAGGGCGTCGAAGCCCTCGACGAACTCGGACAGGATGCGCAGGACCCGCCAGGGGTCCGCGTGGTGGCTGAGCTCCTCGATCGCACTGCGCTCGAGCAGCATGCGGTCGGCCGGCGCCTGCTCCGACGGGACGACCAGCCGGCCGGCGCGCCGCCGGTAGGTGATACCCCTGCGCACCCCTTCGTCCATCAGGTTTCGGCGGGCGTTTCCTCGGGCTTCTCTTCTGAGTCCGTGACGGCCACAGGTTCAGTGTCGCTCAAGACGGTGGGGCGCTTGCGATCCTTCTTGGCCGGCTTGGCCTCGCCATTCGGTGCGGCCGCCTCCGTGGCGTGCGCCGGCTCGACAGGTTCCACCTGTTTGTCCGGCGCGGGGGCAACGGTCCCCACGGCGTCGTGGTCGGGCATCTCGAGTGCGGTGTCAAGGTGCGACCGGAGCGAGGCCAGCTCCGCCTCGAGCTCCTTCACGCGGCGGCGGTGCTTCATGTGCTCCGTGAAGTGGTGCAGGTTGTTCACCCAGTGGTAGAGGGCCCCGACCGCGAGGACTACCACGAGCGGCACGACCGCGACAGTCCACAGCGGGACCGAGTTGAAATGGAGTGTGGCCCAGCCCACGTTGACCGTGGCGGTATTGCTGTAGGCGAACACCGTCACCGCCACACCCACGGCGAGGCCGAAGACGAGCGCGGTGGCACGCAGGAGGCGCTGCCAGAGATGGCTCAGGTCGGGCACCCGCGAAGGTTACTCCGGCGGCGCGCGCGCTGATCCGCTTAACCGCGCCTAGTTGATGCGGTCCAGAACGATGACCGGGATCTTGCGGTCGGTCTTCTTTCGGTAGTCCCAGAAGCCGGGGTTCAGGTCCGCGTGCTGCTTGTAAAGGCGCTCGTATTCCTCGTCGCCGATGACTCTGGCGTGCGCCTTGAACTTCTCCCCGCCCGCCTCGACCGTGACGACCGGATGGGTGCGGAGATTGTGGTACCAGGACGGGTGGGTAGGCGCGCCACCCTTGGAGGCGACGATCACGTGCTTGCCGTCCTCCCATGAGTAGACGAGAGGCGTCGAACGCTCCTCGCCCGACTTGGCGCCCTTGGTGGTCAGGACGAGTACCTGGCGGCCCTTGAACGGCCCGCTTTTGACCTCGCCCTTGGGGTCTTCGCGGATCGCTTTGACCAGGCTGCTGTTGAAGTCTCCAAAACTGCTCATGGATCAGTCATACCCGGTAGGGCGCCGAGTCATTCCGGACGGGGGGCCTTGAGCTTCGCGGCCAGGGCGGCGTATTCCAGAGCTTTCTTCCGATCCGCTTCGCGACCGGCACCGGGTTCAGCGGCGCGGCCCGGAAAGCGCCTTGCGCTCCTTCGGGCGGCGGTGTCGATAACTCTCGAGCGCGCGTCGTGGAACATAGACGCTTCTTCGAGGGCCTCGATGATCAAAGTGAGGTCTTCGGGGCTGATTCTGTTGGTGTCGGTCAGACCCCTAGTTCAGCACAGGGCGCTTTTCCAGCGTCATTCACTCTTCGCTTATCTCCGGCGGCCCGTAAAGGTTGAGCAGCGCCGCCGGCATCAAGAACTGTCGGTAAGAGGAATGGCTCGGAGTCTCGAAAGGCAGAACGACGGCCTCAGGGATCTCGAGCACCAGCATCACAGCTTCGTCACCGCCGCCGGTTCGGCGATCCACCGGACGGTCGAACACCCACACACCGCTGTTGTCGCTCTCGGTCAGATACGTTCCGGTCCACTCGCCAAAGCCGTCACGCATGATCGATTCCGCGTGTCGCGTCGGGTGGTACAACCTCATTCCCACCATATCTATTTATCGCGTCATCACCAAGAAACCTGCGAGCTGTCAGGACGACAGGACGAATCGAAGGCACGAAAATGCGGTGGTAGGCTGGATTGCGATTCGGCAACCGCTCAGCATTCTTGCGGGATGAACGTTGATAAGGGGGCCTTGTGGGTTCAAATGGCATACACCAGGCACTGGCTGGTTGACACCCTGCGTCGCCTCGGTTTCACGCAGGAAGCTGACGATGCGTTGCGAGAGATGCCGGAAGAGTTTGACCTCAAAGAGCTTCAGGAGTTCGGCGATCGGCACCACATTTCACGCGACGAATTGATGGATGCGATGGGCGGCAGCTCGTAGCCGTCGGTGTGGGCGTCAAACCACTCCATCCGAATATGAAACTTGGTGGATTCGCGACGCGTCGAACTGCCAGCCGCGGCCAGGCACCGGCGAGCAGCCTTCCTACAAAGGAATTGGCCACGTGCAGTTAGGCTAAGGGCTAGTTACGTGCTCGTCTTTCAGCCTCTGCTCCACCTTGATTAGGAGCACGCCCAGACG
>DATKFA010000347.1:0-2547 GCA_035511715.1 Candidatus Acidiferrum sp.
GAGCCGGCCTCGTCTCAACCAGGACTCGCCGTTTCGGCGGTAAAGATGTGCCGCGACCGGGTAAAGCCCGGATCCACTCGGATGGCGCGCAAACGCAAACAAGGAGAAGAGTCGGCGTTCAGCAAGCTGACGCCCGCCCAGCAGCGAGCGTGGCTGGCGTTCATACGACTGAGGCTGCGGTTGACCTACGAGATGAACCGTCAGCTGCAGGCCGAGGCCAACCTCTCCCTGGCCGACTATGACGTCCTGAACGCGTTGCGTTACGAGCCCGAAGGGCGGACGCAGATCACCGCGCTAGCCATCCGAATCGGCTGGGAACGCAGCCGGCTCTCGCACCACCTTCGGCGGCTCGAAGGCCGCGAACTCGTCGAGCTACGCTCGGCGCCTACTGACAGGCGGGCGACTGAGATCACACTCACAGACCAAGGCTGGGCTGAGATCACCCAAGCCTCGACCGGTCACGTCGAACTCATCCAGCGCTTGTTCTTCGACGGCCTGCCCGATGAACTCGTCGAGCCGATGACTGTGGCGCTCGAGAGCATCTACGACAACGTCATAGAGCGCGGAACGCTGCCGCGCCCCGCGCACGAATCCTGAACGCCGAGACGAAGCTGATCTACCTCATTGCGCGTGGCGCGTTCTGGCTCCGATCTGAGCACGAAGGCCGTGATCAACCGCCGGCAATCTAGCGCAGAAACGGCTCAGACAAGCTGGAAGCGTTGCCCTCAGGCGGCGGCTCGCACGACGGGCGGCTGACGATCGCGTGGTCTGCAGGGAGGCCGCCGTCCGTGGGGACCGGCGCGATATCCCAGTCGACCTTGACGCCGTCGCGGACGCCGCGCATGAACGCGGCGAAGCCGCCGTCGCCGACGTGGATGATGAGCCAGCGTGCCGGGTGGCCGCCGGCGGTGCGGAACGAGTGTGCGACGCCGGGTGGCACGGCGACGAAGCCGCCGGCGCCGATCGTGATCGTCTCGCACTCGGCTCCGACCTGGAAGGCGAGCTCGCCTTCGAGAACGTAGAAGGCCTCGGTATGCCGGTGGACGTGTGGGTCCGCCACGCGTTCGCCCGCTGCGCGGCTGGCATAGGTGAGGCTGAGGTTCTCGTCTGCGACGAGAAGGCTGATCTCGCGGCTGTCGCTGCGGAGGATCGGCTCCTGTGTGCCGATCGGGACGAATGCGCCGTTGGTTGTGGGGAGGGTTCTAGTCGCCATAGAGGTCGGTCCAGCTGATCGGTTGCCAGATCGCATCGGTGGGGCAGCTGTCTTGGGCGAAGGCGATCGCGGCGGAGAGAGTGTCGCCGCCACCGATCGCCTGCCAGGTGCGCCCGTCGGGCGAGGTGAACTCGACCATGAGGCTGAGCTGCGCGGCGGCCGATGGTCTCGGGGGAAACAGGGTCAGTGTCCCTTCGGGCCCCGTTCGCCTTCCCGCCTCGCCGTGAGTGGTCTCGGCGGGGCGGTAGCGGCGCGGCGGGTTGAGGTGCGTGGAGGGCGAGAGGGTCATGGCTCGTCCTTTCGTTACGAGGTCAGGAAACCGGGGTGAGCCCGTGGCGGCGCATCACTGCAGCGATTGCTGCCAGGTCGGGCGGGCCGCCGGCGGCGGCGTCAAGAATCGCAGCCACCTCACGGAAGTAGTCGGGGC
This sequence comes from Candidatus Acidiferrum sp., assembly GCA_035511715.1. GTDB lineage: Bacteria > Chloroflexota > Dormibacteria > Dormibacterales > Dormibacteraceae > 40CM-4-65-16. The sequence goes on from DATKFA010000347.1 coordinate 1,641, forward strand.
CGAGGATGCCGGGGGTGACGATCGCGAGCGCTCTGGCGTCGAGGTCGCCGGTGTTCGCGAACTGGTGCACCGCGCCGCGGGGGATCCAGAGCACCTCGCCGCGGCCGACCTCGTTCGGCTGCCCCTCAACCGTCCAGACGAGCGTCCCCTCGAGACCGTAGATGGTCTCCTCAAAGCCGTCATGGCTGTGCGGCGCCGCGACCTTGGACCCGGCAGGGACGTCGAACTCGAACACCGCTACCGAGCCGTCCGACCGCTCGCCCTCGAGGAGGAAGCGAATTGCCATCTCCCCGACTCTGATCTCTTCGCGCGTGCTTGCTGCCATCGTCGCTCTCCTCGTAGCCGGTGGTAAAGTGGCTTGACTGTAGACCGGTTGGGAGTCAGTTGTCAAGTCACTTTATGAAACCTTCGGAGATCAGCGCGGGGCCCTTCGGGCCGCCATTGATCGGCGCGCTCCTACGCATCCCCTGGGAGGCGGTCCAGCAACACATGCTCGAGCGCCTGCGCGAGCGCGGCTTCGACGACTTCGATCGCGCCTACTTCGCCGTATTCCGGTACCCGGGACCGGAGGGTGCACGGCCAACCGACGTCGCGGCCCAGGTGGGGATCAGCAAGCAAGCTCTCAACTACCTCCTCCGCGAACTCGAGCGGCTCGGTTACCTCGAGCGCGAACCGCACCCGGACGACCTCCGCTCAAAACGCATCGTCCTCACCCAGCGGGGCGTCGCCGCTGTCGGCGTGATCCGCGACGCGGTCGCCGAGATGGAAGCAGCCTGGGCGCAGCGACTCGGCCCGAAACGCTTCGCCCTACTCCGCAACCTGCTGCTCGAGCTCCAGCAGCCGACCTGATCGCACAAACTCCGGGGACTTCGGCTTCATGTGTGTTGCCCGTTGCTCGAGCAAAGAG
>DATKFA010000348.1:0-5608 GCA_035511715.1 Candidatus Acidiferrum sp.
ATGCCGAAGTGCGCGCGCAGCACATTCGCCTGCGTCCCCTTGCCCGAGCCAGGGGCGCCGTAGAGCAACAGGTTCACGCCCCACCCCCGACCCCTCCCCATAAATGGGGAGGGTAAATGCCGCCAGGGTTCACTTGATGAAGCCTCGGTACTGACGCATGACCAGCTGCGTCTGCAGCTGCTTCATGGTGTCCAGCGCGACGCCTACGACGATCAGGATCGCCGTGCCGCCGAGGTACATCTGCTGGTGGGGGATGCCCGAGATCTTGGCCGTGCCGATCGGCAGGATCACCGTGATGAAGCCGAGGAACACCGCGCCCACGAACGTGACGCGGTTCATCACGGCCTGCAGGTAATCCGCGGTGGGCCGCCCCGGACGTATGCCGGGGATGAAGCTCGAGTACCGCTTGAGGTTGTCGGCCACGTCGTTCACGTCGAACGTGATCGCGGTGTAGAAGTACGTGAACCCGAACGTGAACAGGAAGTAGAGCCCGTTGTAGGCGACTGCCATGGGCACGTTGGGTGTATCGGGTGCGAAGTTGCCCTGGATCCAGGTCGCAACGCGGTAGTACCACGTGCTCGGGGGGGCCGCGTTGAAGTAGTTGGCGATGATGGTCGGAAGGAACATCACCGAGATCGCAAAGATGATCGGGATGACGCCGGCGTGGTTCACCCGTAGCGGAAGGAAGCTCGCCCTCCGCCCCACCTCCCGTCCACCAGCGACGCGCTGCGCCGACTGGATGGGAATCTTCCGCACCGCCTGCTGCACCTCGATGATGACCGCCGTCATCACCAGCGCGATGACACCGAAGATGATGAAGGGGACGTAGTCCGCCAGACCGCCGCCGGTCGAGTGCGCGGTGAACACCGAGGCGATGCCCTGCGGCCCGCGGCCGATGATGCCCGCGAAGATGATCAGCGAGACGCCGTTGCCGATGCCGTACTCGGTGATCAGCTCGCCGAACCACATCAGCATCACGGTGCCGGCGGTAAGGACCAGGATGATCTGCAGGCGCTGGAACCAGTCAAGCGGACCGAGGATGGCGGGGTTCGTGTTCTGGAACAGGACGGTGAAGCCGTAAGCCTGGCCGGCGCCGAGGGCGACGGTGAGGTAGCGGCTCCAGCGCTGAATGCGGCGGCGACCCATCTCGCCCTCTTTCTGGATCTCCTTGATGCGTTCGGAGATCACCGTCATCAGCTGCATGATGATCGTGGCGTTGATGTAGGGGTTCATGCCCATCGCGACGACGCTGAACCGCGACAGACCGCCTCCAGAGAACAGGTCGAGCAGTCCCAGCAGGGCCTGCTGGTTGAAGAGAAGGCCGAGCGCCGTCTTGTTGGCCTCGGGGATCGCCACGTTGGCGAAGAGACGGAATGCGATCAGGATGCCGCCGGTGAAAAGGATCTTGTTCCGGAGCTCGGGCAGCCGAATCGAGTTGATGAGCGCTTCGAGAAGGTTCATGGCCTACTCCGTGGTGGCGGGCTCTTGTGCCTCTTCCGGCTCTTCCGCCTTCCCGAGCACCGTGACCGTGCCGCCAGCCTTTTCGATCGATTCGCGGGCGCTGTTGCTGAACGCATGGGCTTCCACCGTCAGTCTGCGCTTGATGCGGCCCGCTCCCAAAATTTTGATCTTCTCGTCCCCCTTGACCAGGCCGGCCTCGTGCAGCGCCTCGGCGTCGACCTTGCTCCCGTCCGCGAACCGGCTGAGCTTGGAGACGTTGACGACCGCGTAGATCTTCTTAAACCGGTTCTTGAAGCCGGGCAGCTTGGGGAGACGTTGAGAAAGGGGCATCTGGCCGCCTTCGAAGCCGAGGCGAAATCCTTCGCTGCGGGCGTTCTGTCCCTTCTGGCCGCGGCCGGAGGTCTTGCCCCGGCCCGAGCCGGTGCCGCGGCCGACCCGGTCGGGGCGGCGGTGTGCGCCTTTGGCGGGCTTCAGGTCGTGGAGCTGCATGGGACTAGTGACCTCTCTGATGCTTCTTGTTCGAACGAGACCGCCAGATCTTGTACTTGCTTCGCTTCGGCCGCTCCCAGGGCTCGCCCTCGACGGCGACCAGGAACGCTACCCGCCGCAGCATCCCGCGGACAGCGTCATTGTCGGGAAGCTCGCGGGTCTGGTTCATCTTGCGGAAGCCCAGCGACTCGACGGTGGCCTTGATCTCCGGCCGAGCGCCGATCGCCGACTTCATCAGGGTCGCCCTGAGGGTCTTGTCAGCCATTTATGCGCCCTGCGCGCGCTCCGGCGCACGGGCTCCTCCGGCGGCCGGGGCCGCGACAGCGGCGCCGCCATTACTACCGCCGCCGGCGCCGCCGCCACTTGGCGGGGAGGACGACGAGTACGCGGCGGCCAGGCGCTTGCCGACCATCTGCTCGACCTCTTTGCCGCGAAGCTCCGCCACCTGCGGCGCGGTCTTGAGCTGCTGCAGCGCGGCCAGCGTCGCGCGCACGGTGTTGATCGGGTTGTTGGTGCCGTGCGACTTGGTGAGGATGTCCTTGATGCCCGCGGTCTCGATCACCGCGCGCATGGCGCCGCCCGAGATGACCCCGGTACCGGGTGCGGCCGGCTTGAGCATGATGCGCGCCGCTCCCCACTTGAGGTGGACCTCATGCGGGATGGTCGTCCCGACCATCGGCACGGTGATCATGTTCCGCTTGGCGACCTCCATTCCCTTGCGGATCGCCTCGGTGACCTCGCGGGCCTTGCCGATGCCCGCGCCGACGCGGCCGTTCATGTCGCCGACCACGATCAGCGCGCTGAACGAGAACTTGCGGCCGCCCTTGACGACCTTGGCGACGCGGTTGACGCGGACGACGCGGTCGGCGAGCTCAGAGCGCTCGCCCGACGAGTAGCGTCCGCCTCCCATGTTTCTGCTCAAAATTCCAGACCTGCCTCACGCGCGGCATCGGCCAGCGCCTTGATCCTTCCGTGATAGAGAAATCCGCCCCGGTCGAACACCACCTGGGTGACGCCTTTCGCTTTGGCTTTGCTTGCGATCGCCTTGCCGACCTCCTGCGCCTGCGCCAGACCGTTGCCTTTCGCCTTCAGCTCGACGGTCGATGCAGCGGCGAGCGTATGGCTGGTGGCGTCGTCGATGAGCTGCGCGTAGAGGTGGCTGAGGCTGCGGAAGACGGCAAGCCGCGGCCGCGCCGCCGTGCCTTCGACGTGCACTCGCACGCGCCTGTGGCGGCGGGAGCGATTCACCTTGCGGTCCTGTCGTTTGATCATGCGGTGGCTTTGGCCCCCTTACCGGCCTTGCCTGCCTTGCGGCGCACCTTCTCGTCGCGATACCTCACGCCCTTGCCCTTGTACGGCTCGGGTGGGCGCAGCCCACGCAGGTTCGCGGCCACCTGGCCTACTTCCTCGATCGCGATGCCGCTGACCGAGAACTTGGTCGGATCCTGGACGTCGATGGTGACGCCCTCCGGCGGCTTGAAGCGGATCGGGTGCGAGAAGCCGAGGCTCAGGACGAGCTCCTCGCCTTGCTTGGCAACTCGGTAGCCGACGCCGACGAGCTCGAGGTTCTTGGTGAATCCTTTCTCCACGCCCTCGACCATGTTGGCGACGAGGCTGCGCACGAGGCCGTGCAGCGCGCGGTTGCGGAAATCGTCGTCCGGCCGCTCGAAGACGAGCGATCCGTCCTCCTGCTTGATCGTGATCTGGCTCGGAAGGGTGCGCTCGAGCTTGCCCTTAGGGCCTTCCACCGCGACGCGCCCGGGCGCCAGCGAGACCTTCACGGTCTTCGGCACCTGGACGGGCAGCTTCCCGATTCGCGACAACTCTTCTTTATCTCCTGACTACCACACGTAGGCGAGCACTTCGCCACCCACACCCTGGCGCAGCGCCTGTCTTCCGCTCATCACGCCTTCCGCCGTGCTGAGGATGGCGATCCCGAGCCCACCGAGGACTCGAGGGATCTCGGTCTTGCGCGCGTAGACGCGCAGTCCGGGGCGGCTGATCCTCTTCACTCCCGAGATCACGCGGCTGCGATCCGGGCGGGACTTGAAGATGATACGCATCGTCTGAGTCGTGCCGTCCGCCTCGACGTCGTAGCCGGCGATGTAGCCCTCGTCCTTGAGCACGCGGGCGATCTCGAGCTTCAAGCGGGACGCCGGCACCTTCACCTCCGGGTGCCGCGCGGCGTTGGAGTTACGGATGCGCGTGAGCATGTCCGCGATGGGGTCGCTGACGATCCCGGCCGGCGCGCGTTTCACGGTCGGGCTCTTCTTTCCGCTGCTGGAGACTGCGGTTGCCATCATCACCAGCTCGACTTCGTGACCCCGGGGATCCGTCCCTCGGAGGCCATCTCTCGGAAGCAGATGCGGCACATACCGAACTTGCGCAGGAAAGCGCGCGGCCGCCCGCAGATGCGGCAGCGATTGTGAAAACGCACCTTGAACTTGGGCGTCACAAGGTCCCGCTTCCAGCGCTCGATCGATGATTTCTTGGCCAAACTCTCTCCCTCTATCTCTTTTGGAATGGCATGCCGAGCCGCGTCAGGAGGCTGCGCGCCTCGTCGTCGTTGCGGGCGGTCGTGATGATCGACACCTCGAGCCCGCGCAGCTTGTCGATCTTGTCGTAGTCGACCTCCGGGAACACGACCTGCTCGCGCAGGCCGAGCGAGTAGTTGCCGCGTCCGTCGAAGCCGTCGAGCTTGACGCCGCGAAAGTCGCGGATCCGCGGCAGCGCGATGTTCAGAAGCTTGTCCAGGAAGTACCACATGCGCCGTCCGCGCAGCGTGGTCTTGATGCCGACCGTCTGGCCCTGCCGGAGCTTGAACGCGGCGACGGACTTTTTCGCCTTGACCAGCTGAGGCTTCTGGCCGCTGATGGTGGTGATGTCGCCCACGGCGGCGTCGAGAGCCTTGTCATTGTCCTTGGCCTCGCCGATGCCGACGTTGATCACGACCTTGTCGATCCGAGGCACCTGCATCACGTTGCCGTAGTCGAACTCTTTGGTCATGTCCTTTGTGATGGTGTCGCGGTACAGCGTGAGAAGGCGCGGCACCTCCGTCGACCTCGTGCCCGGGTCCTTCGGAGCCTGCTCCTTCTTCGGTTGCTGCTGCTTCGCCTTCGCCACTACTGTGCCTCCGTTTTGCGGACGCGCTCGTAAGGCTCGCCGCAGTGGCGGCACACGAGCGCGCGGGCTCCGGACTCGAGCACGGTGTGCTTGGTGCGCGTCGGCCGCCCGCAGCTCGGACAGACCAGCATGACGTTGGAGTAGTCGAGCGGCGCCTCGAAGTCGACGATGCCGCCCTGCGCGACCTGGACGCCACCGCGGCGCTGTCCGGCCTTGGTGTGGCGCTTGAGCAGGTTGACGCCTTTGACCACGATCTTGTGCTGGTCCGGAAGGGTGCGCAGGACCTCGCCCTGCTTGCCCTTGTCCTTGCCGGCGATGACGATCACGGGATCGCCCGGGGCAAGCTCGAGCCAGCGACGTGTGGGTTGGGTTCTGTTTTTCAGCATGTTTTCGTTTACAGGACCTCCGGCGCGAGCGAGATGATCTTCATGAAGTTGCGCTCGCGGAGCTCGCGCGCGACCGGTCCGAAGATACGAGTCCCGCGCGGGTTGTTGGCCTGGGCGAGGAGCACCGCGGCGTTCTCGTCGAATCGGAT
>DATKFA010000349.1:0-3671 GCA_035511715.1 Candidatus Acidiferrum sp.
GGCCGCGATCGCCCAGGCCGCCGACCGACCGGCGCCGGAGGTCACCCAGCTTTTCAACACGCGCGGCGATCTTGGCCTGGTCGCCGAGGGTCTTGCCATCGCGGCGAACAAGACCCCTTCGATCACCGAGGTCCACGCGAGGCTGATGGCGATCGCGGCATCTTCCGGTGCGGGATCGGTCGAAAAGAAGCGGTCCCTTTTTGCATCGCTGCTCCGAGATCTCGACCCGCCGTCTGCCAAGCACCTGGTGCGGATGGCGCTTGGCCGGCTTCGCCTCGGTATCGGCGACCCGACGGTGCTCGAGGCGCTTTCGTTTGCGAAGAAGGGTGACCGGTCTCTGCGTCCCGCCCTGGAAGCTGCCTACAACCGAACCTCGGACCTCGGCCTGATCGCCAGGACGTTCTGGACCGAGGGCGAGAAAGGCATCGCGGCTCTGAAGGTCACGGTCGGCCGGCCCATACGGCCGCAGCTCGCCGAGCGGCTGCCGAACCCCGAAGCCGTCATCAAGAAGCTCGGCAGCGTGGCCGTGCAGCCCAAGTACGACGGGATTCGAGTCCAGATCCACAAGAACGGCTCGAAGGTCCGCGTCTTCTCACGAAATCTCGAGGATTTCAGCGCGATGTTCGTCGAGCTGGTGGCGGCGGCGAAGAAGCTCGAGGACCGCACGCTCATCCTCGACGGCGAGGCGATCGGCTACAACCCCGAATCGGAGGAGTACGTGATGTTCCAGCAGACGGCGTCGCGTCGCCGCCAGCACGGAATCGAGGAAGCCGCCGCCAACCTGCCCCTCGTGGCCTTTGTTTTCGACGTCCTCTATCGCAACGGAAAGGACCTGACGCCGCTGGCCTACGGCCAGAGATACGCGTTGCTCAAAGGCGTGCTGGGCGCGTCGAAGGTGCTCACGCCGGCGCCGCTGACCACGACCGACTCGGCCGAGGAGCTGACCGCGACGTTGCTCGACAACATCAGCAAAGGGTTGGAAGGAGTCGTGGTCAAGCGCATCGATTCCCCGTACCAGGCCGGGGCTCGCAACTTCAACTGGGTCAAGCTGAAGCGGACCTCGAGCGGGCAGCTGAACGACACCGTCGACCTGGTGCTGCTCGGCTATTACTTCGGCAAGGGGAAGAGGACCGAGTTCGGTCTTGGCGCTTTGCTCGCGGGTGTGTACGACTCGGAGCACGATCGATTCGACACCATCACCAAGATCGGCACGGGCCTGTCCGACGCCGGGTGGCGCGAGATCCACGCGCGTGCGGACAAGCTCCAGGTGAAGCAGAAGCCCGCGCGCGTCCGGTCACTCCTGACCCCAGACGTGTGGCTCAAACCCGAGGTTGTGGTCGAGGTGCTCGCCGACGAGATCACCCCAGGAACGAATCACACCGCCGGCAAGGTGGGCGATGGACCCGGGTACGCGCTCCGTTTTCCTCGCATCGTCTCGTTTCGCGGGGCGGACAAGCGACCGGAAGACGCGACGACGGTCAAGGAGATCGTCGAGATGTTCCGGCAGCAAGGAAGACGCGCCGTCCCGAACAAGTAATCCTCGGCTCGTCGGGACGAGCTGAAGTTACGGCCGTCCGAACGCCTATCCCTTGTGTTTCTTGTGATCGCCGCCGCCGCCTCCTCCCGTTCCAGTCGATGACTGGGGCTGGGAGGTCGGCTGGGTGCCGGGCAGGTAGTAGCTGCCGAAGGCGGAAACGATGTCCGGTGGTGGGTTGTACCACGCGTCGGGGCCGAGGAGCGGGAGCGCCTGGGCGAGGAACGAATGCCAGGCGGGCACCGCCACGTAGTAGCTGTCCGAGCCCTGCGTCATCTTGATGCGCCAGTCCGGGTTGCCCATCCAGACCGCCACAGCGATGCGCGGCGTGAAGCCGACGCTCCAGGCGTCGGCAAAGCTGTCCGAGGTCCCGGTCTTGGCGGCCACCTGCCAGCCGGGTATCACCAGCTGGGAGTTGCGGCCGAAGATCATCGCCCGATTCGCATCCTTCGACAGCATGGTGGCCATGATGAACGCGACCTTCGGGTCGACCACCTGCTTGCCATTGGCGACGTGGCTGTAGAGGGTCTTGCCGCCGCGGTCGATGCGCGAGATTGCGAACGGCTGATGCAGGACGCCCTGGGCCGCGAGGACAGAGGCGCCGGTCGCCATCTGCAGGGGCGTCTCGCCGTAGCCTCCGAGCGTCAGCGAGGGTCCGAAGCTGCTCACGGGATCGTCGCTTGTGAAACTCCCGTCGGCGTGCGGCAGCCACGGCGGAGCGCCCATCAACCTGGCCATGTCGACCACGCCGGCCACGCCGACGCCGAGCTCGACCTTCACGGCCGGGATGTTCAGCGAGTTGCCGATGCACTCCTGCACCTGGCAGACGCCGTGGTAGTGCCCGTCGTAGTTCTGCGGTGTGTAGGTGATGCCCGGGGCGCGGTAGGTGAAGGGCGCGTCCTGGATCGGCGTCGTCATCGTGAACTGGCCGCTGTTGATCGCGGCGCTGTAGGTAAAGATCTTCATCGACGATCCAGGATTGCGCGGTGGCCACACCGCGAGGTTGTACTGTCCGCCGTTGGCGTTCTGGTTCGCGGACGAGACCATCGCCACGATCGCGCCCGAAGTGGGATCGATCGCGACGAGCGCACCCTGCTGGACGTTGCGCCACGCGAGCGATGACTGCGTGCCGGAGATCGCGTTCTGGCCGATCGCCTGGAGCTGAACCTTGAGCGTGGTGAGCACGCGCAGGCCGCCACCGTATGTCTCCGCCTTTCCATAGGTCCTGATGAGGTTCTGGATCACGTAGTTCACGAACCCTGGAGCGATCACGTCGTTGGCCGGCATAAACATGTGGTTCGGTGGCCTGAGGTCTTCCTGGAAGGCGCGGTCGGCGTCCGTCTGGCTGATCCTGCCCTGGTCCACCATCGCCCCGAGCACCTCGTGCTGCCGCTCCTTCGCTGTCTGCCAGTGCAGGAACGGGTCGTACTGCGTCGGACCGCGGAGGAGCCCGGCGAGCATCGCCGCCTGGCCGAGGTCGAGGTCGGACGTCTTCTTGTGGAAGTAGATCTGCGACGCGGCTCCGGCGCCCACCGCGCTGTTCCCGAACTGGACGTCGTTCAGGTACATCTCGAGGATCTGCGACTTCGAGTAGCGCCTCTCGACCTCGAACGCGAGCCACGCCTCGTTGAGCTTGCGTTGAATAGTCGGCTCGCTTCCGAGCACGCGCAGCTTCACGAGCTGCTGGGTGATCGTTGACGCGCCCTCGACGGTGCTCCTGGCTTTCAGGTCGACGAAAGTCGCGCGCACAATGCCGGCCGGATCCACGCCCGGCTCCTGGTAGAAGTTGTGGTCCTCGATCGCGACCGCGGCCTGGGGAAGGTAGCTCCCCATCGACGAGAGCGACTCGTCGTAGTGCTGATAACCCGCAGGGTGCACGTCCGCCAGGATCGTGGTGTTGTCGGCGGCGTAGAGGACCGTGTCGGTCGGGAGTGGGTCCGCCACGGCGGAGACGTCGGGAAGCCTCGACGCATAAGCGACGCCAAGCGGCGGCGCCAGCGCCATGAACATCGCCACCAGCACGAGCGGGGCGAAGCGAAGAGCCAACCGCGCACGCTGCGCGAGCAGCTTCTGCGTGGACAAATCCATCTCCAGCAGAGCACAACGCCTGCCCGACGTCGACTATTGAAAGATTGTC
>DATKFA010000350.1:0-2438 GCA_035511715.1 Candidatus Acidiferrum sp.
CACCCGCCGCGGGCCTGGCGTCCGCTCGCCCGGCCGCTTGACCGCCTGCCTCTGCACCGCGAACTCGACGCGCGACATCAGCTGCGCGATGACCTTCTCCCCGACGTAGTCCTTCGCGGTGGCCCGGCCCCGCCTCCGAAGGCCCGCCGCCAGCTGCGGCCGCTCCCTCAGGACGGACAGCTCGGTGACGATCTCGAGAGGATCGTCGGTCTCCAGCACGACCGCGTTGCGGTAGGCCTCGGCGTAGTCCTCGCCGGTCGAGCCGGTCACCGCGATTCCACCGGCGCCCATCACCTCGAGGCCGACCAGGCCGAACGGCTCGTGGCCTGAGTTCGCAAGCACGGCGTCGGTGCCGGCGTACGTGGCGATCACAACCGTGTCGCTGAGAAAGCTCGTGAGGTTGATCACGTCAGCGTCGCCAGAATCGCGCAGCAGCGCGACGAGCGCCGGGACGTCGGCCGGGCCGTGCGCGTCCTTCACAACGAGCCCCTGCAGCTTGGCGCGCGCGATCACCTCGAGCCCGTGCGGCTCGCGGCCGCCACGCATCAGGAGCTTCACCGAGTTACCGCGCCGCTTGATCGAGCCTGCCGCCGCGATGGCCATCAGCCATCGCTTGTCGGGGTCGAAGCGGCCGATCTTGAACCAGAAGTGGTCGGTTCCGGCCGCGTTCCGAATCTCGGTCACGGTTGCCGGATCGGCCTCCACGATCGACTCGCGCGCTATTCCGTTCGGAATGACGATCGGGTTCTGGCCCCAGTCCCACATGCGGAACTTCATGTAGTGGCTCACCGTCGTGATCGTGGTGGCCAGGTCGAGCCCGTTCCAGTCGATCCTGTTGAAGCCGAACGTGTTGTTCGCGTTCCAGAGCATGACGACGCGATCGCGCAGGCCGCGGTAGACGAGCGAGTCCGAGATCAGCTTCATCGACCACGACGTATGCCACTCCTCGCCGAGGATCACGACCAGCTTGCCGTCCGCTATCGCCGGCGCGACCACGTTCGCGATCAGGCTGGGAGGCAGGCTGTAGTTCCAGTCCCGGATCTTGCCTTCCTCGCCGTCGTAGACGCCGCCGCGATGCTGGGCGGAGATCCACTGGCACCACCGCCGAAGCTGCAGCCGGCCGCCTTCCCGGGCCTCCTCCCCGGGCAGGTCCGGGTCGCCACAGAAATAGAGGTATGTCAGGTAGCCCATCCGAGCGAGCGAGCGGGAGAGGCCCTTCACGCGAACGCCGAGGCCACCCGCCTGGCTGTAGACATCCGGACCCTCGAAGCTGAGAAGGACGAAGACGGTGCCCTGTCGGTCGAAGGTCAACGCACCTGCCCGAGGATTTCGAGGGCGCGCGAATGGAGCTCACTCGTGGGTGCGCAAAGTACGGTCGAGCGGGTCTTGAGGTCGCAGGTCAGCGAGTCGATCGGATCGCCCTGCAGGTCGGTGGCCACCCCATGCGACTCGGCGAGGACGAGCAGGCTTGCCGCCATGTCGAACACGCGGACCGGGATCGGAGCGCAGAACACATCGAAACCGCCTGCGCTCGTGAGCGCAATCGAGATGGCCATCGAGCCCAGTATGCGGATCTTCGCTGCGCGCTCCACCAGCGGCTGCGCGACCTTTAGCGCGCGCGGCGTGCTCTCGAGGCCGAGCAGCTCGATCCGGTGATCACTCGTTGAGGCCAGTCGTGACAGCGGCTTGCCAGATCGCATGGCGCCCTGCCCTCGCACCGCGCTCCACTGCTCGCCGGTCATCAGGTTGAGGACGAGCCCCGCGAAGGTGTCGCTGACGGTGGGCCCGTCGAGGACGGCAAGCATCACGCCGAACAGCGGCACGCCCTGCTTGGCGTTCAGGCTTCCATCGACCGGGTCGACCAGGATGAGTGGGTAGTCGGCGCCGAAGCTGCGCTGGCCAGCCTCTTCCGAGAGGACAGAGAATTTCTCACCCCTTGCCGCCAGCCCCGCGAGCTCTGAAAAAACGACGTCTTCCGCGGCGCGGTCGAGCTCCATCGTCGTGTCGCCGCCGGCGCCCACGCTCAGCGACGCGCGGCCGGCCTCGGTGCCGGCCAGCGGCACCACCGCCTGGCGCACGCCCGCGCCGATGCGCGAGAACAGCTCGATCCAGTCGACGGACCTCAGTGTGGTTCGGTCGGGCTCGAGTCGGTCGGGAGCTTGCGGCGGCGGCGGCGGCGGCGCTCGACCACGATCGTGATGAGGTACGGCTGCTGCATCGCCCACACGCGCTCGATGAGCTGCGGGATCGGTATGGAGTGCGGCTGCTCGATGCCGAGCATGACGAGGGCCTCGGCCACGTGGTCGGGCAGCTCCGTCTTGTCGTGAAGGTTCAGCTGCTCGAGGCTCTCGAGAATGTCATCGAGACGGCGCAATCCCCCGCGCCTTTCGGACTCTCCCGGACGCAGCATCGGTGAAAGCTTACTTATAAGACCGCGC
>DATKFA010000351.1:0-2648 GCA_035511715.1 Candidatus Acidiferrum sp.
CCGCTCGTGTTATCCACCAGCGTGCCAGACATCGCTATCGCAGTCCCATACGTGCCGGGTGATGTGAAGCTCAGGCTGAGCGAAGTCTTGTCTTTGGGGTCGAACTGGACCGAGGCCGTCAGCCCGGATGTCTCACCCGTACCGTTGGCCGTGTAAAGTCCGGCCACTGTCACGTTCAAGGTGAACTGGTACGTGAAGTTTCCCGAGCCGTCGGTGGTCGCCTTACCCTGGTCGACGACTGCAGCGTTCGGGTCAGTCGTCACCAGGTCCACAGTCTCGGTCGCGCCGAACCCGTTGCCCGTGACAGTCACCGTGTCCCCGTTCTGATACACGAACAGGTCCGTCTGGATCGTCGCCGCAAGAGCGGGCATGGGCCCGAGAATCGCCTGCGCCAGGAACAGACCCCCGAGGCTCGAGAGCACCAGGCGTTTCCACACCTTCCTGGTGCCCTCGTGCTCTACTGGATACAGACCGCCGGGGTGCGGGCGCATGACTTGCGGGTGCCAGGCAACTTAAGGGAAGCGTCTGCTGGGCGATATGGGACGTGTGTCCTCGCGCGATGGGCCGCTGGCGTCGGGGTCGGGCTGGTCGCCCGTTGCGTCCTGCGCGCCCGTTGACGGTCTGGGCCACGAGTGGTAGCTTCCTGGCCACCTGAACGGCCCGTTTCAAGTTAGGGGAGGGGTAGCCTTGGAGGAACAAACACACCAGGCTGACGTACGCGACCTTGCTCGCTTCGGCTACCAGCAGGAGCTCCGCCGCGTCCTCGGCGTTTACTCCAGCTTCGCCGTCGCTTTCTCGTACATCTCGCCGTCCACGGGTATCTTCACTCTGTTCATCCTCGGCATCTCGCTGGCGGGCGGATTCTTCTACTGGAGCTGGCCGATCGTCGTCATCGGACAGTTGATCATCGGCCTCAACTTCGCCGAGGTCAGCTCGCACTTCCCGGTCGCGGGATCGGTCTATCAGTGGACCAAGTACCTGTCGAACCGCACGTACTCGTGGTTCACCGGGTGGATCTACCTGTTCGCCGGCGTGCTCACCGTGGCCGCAGTCGTCGCCACCGTTCCGCTCGTGCTGATTCCGCTCATCAACAACGTCTTCAGCGCGAGCATCCCCACCGATTTCAGCACCGAACGCAACGTCGCCGCACTCGTTCTGTTGAGCACGACTTTGCTCAGCATCTTCGGCGTCCGGCTGGTTGCGCTCGTCAACAACACCGGCGTCGTCTTCGAGATCCTCGGCATGGTCGTCTTCGCGCTGATCCTGGTCATCGTCTATCACCACCAATCGCTGTCCGTTTTCACCGACACGAGCTACCTCGGCTCGGGCTTTGGCAACCAGGCCGGCACATTCCTCGCGGCGATGTTCATGTCGCTGTTCGTGATCTACGGCTTCGACACAGCGAGCACGCTGGCGGAAGAGACGAAGAACCCGAGACGCGAAGCCCCACGCGCAGTCATCGCGGCGATCATCGGCGCAGCGATCATCGGCGCGATCTTCCTCTTCGCCGTGGTCATCGCGGTCCCGGGCAACATGGGCAAGTTCGTCTCGGACATCAACGCGGGCAAGGATCCCTTCCCGCTCGTCACGATCATCACGTCGAACTTCCCCGGCTGGGCCGCCAACCTCTACCTGTTCGTCGTGTTCGCGGCGATCTATGTGTGCTGCCTGGCTATTCAAACCTCGACGATCCGCCTCGCCTACGGCATGGCGCGCGACGGCAGGCTGCCGTTGGGGCACTACTTCAACCGTGTCGTCCCGTCACTTCACACGCCGGTCGGCACGTGCATCGTGGTCGGCGTGCTCGCGGGCCTTCCCCTCGTCTACTACACGGGTGCCGGCACGATCGCCATCGGCGCGACCGGCATGATCTACCTCTCGTACATCCTCGGCAACATCGCAATCTTTCTCGCGAGGCTCCGGGGCTGGCCGAAAGATAGCGCACCTTTCAAGCTCGGCCAGTGGGGGCTGATCGTCAGCATTCTCGGCCTTGTGTGGGGCGTGCTGATGGAGATCAACTTCCTGTGGCCTCGCAACGCCTCGGTCGGCGGCCAGAACCCGCCGCTCAGCGCGCTCCCCAACGCCAGCGGTACGGGCACCATCGGCGTCCCGGGCCCGATCGGCGACATCCCGATCTACGAGCTGACGCTCGCGATCATCATCGTCGTCGGTCTCGTCTACTGGACGTTCGCGCAGCGCGGCGCTCCCGAGACACCACAGATCCAGGCGGCAGAAGCACCCGCGTAAGGAGTCTTTGAGGAACCACTCGCGCGCCGTCGTCATCGGGGGCGGTGTCGGCGGCGCGTCGATCCTCTACTGGCTCGCGCGACTCGGCTGGAAGGACGTGGTCCTGGTCGAGCGCGCGCGCGTGACGAGCGGCTCGACCTTTCATTCGGCGGGGCTCGTCGGCCAGCTGCGTGGCTCGCTGAGCCTGACCCGGATGATGATGAACTCGGTCGACCTCTACCGCGCGCTGAAGGACGAGGTCGGGCTCGAAACCGGCTGGCATGAGGTCGGATCACTCCGGCTTGCTTCGAGCCAGGAGCGCATGGAGGAGCTCACGCGCCAGGCCGCCTGGGCCAAGACATTCGGCCTGCCGCTCGAGCTGATCTCCGCGCAGGAGGCGCAGCACATGTTCCCGCCGATGA
>DATKFA010000352.1:0-2551 GCA_035511715.1 Candidatus Acidiferrum sp.
GGCGGCCGTTGAAAACCTCGATCAGCCGGAGCGCGATGGCCTTGTTCTCTTCGAGGTCGCTTGTCTTTGTTTTCGATGCCATATGTGTCTCCTTCGAAAAATGGACTCGTAGAAATTCCTTGTTCTTTGGGGCTGGATCACGAACCATTCGGTGCGATGAAGATCTTCATCGTGCTCGCGTCCCGAAGTCGCTCGAAAGCGGCGGGGGTGTCGTCGATGCCAGCGATCTCGGAAGTCAGATCGGCGACTTGCAGCGCTCCATCGGTCAGTAGGGAGATCACCTCGGTGAACTCGTCGACGTACGTGAAGCAGCCCAGCACGCGTAGCTCCTTGACCAGAATCGTGAGCGGATCGAGCCCTGCACGGCCACCGCCTACCACGACGATGGTGCCCTCGGGCCTCGCTGCGGCCAGGGCGCCGCGCATGCCCGGCTCACTGCCGGAGCATTCGAGGACCGCATCCGCCTTCAGATGCTCAAGCTCAGCGGAGTCGGCGCTCGGGTCGAATGCGTGATCGACCCGTGAGGCTTCTGCGTAGCTGCGGCGCTCGGCGGACGGCTCGCTCAGCCAGACGTGGCCCGCCCCGAAGTGGCGTGCGAGTCGGCAACATAGCTGGCCGATTGGACCGCCGCCGACGACGAGTATGGATCGCCCTGCCAAGTCGCCGGCGAGCATGACGGAGCGCAGTGCCGTGGCGGCTGGTTCCACCCAGGCGGACTCGATGCGCCCCATTTCATCCGGGACAGCGTGCAAGGTTTTCGGCGAGACCGCCACCTGCGCCGCCAGGGCACCGTCAGCCTGGAGGCCGATAGCTCGCTCAAGAGTCGCAGGGATGCAGTGGTTCAGACGCCCCGAGCGACACGCCTCGCAAACACCGCACGTATCACCATTCGGGTTGATGCACACGCGCTGGCCGACGTGCCAACCGGTCACGTCACGCCCAACACTAGCGATTCGGCCAACAGGTTCGTGCCCCATGATGAATCCGCCGAGGTAGACCTCCGGGGTCTTGGGGGCGTGGAGGTCACTTCCGCAGATGCCGCACAGGTCTATCTCGACAAGCACCTGATCGTCGCGGGGTGTAGGGACCGGACGGCGGTCGAGGCCGATGCTGCGATCGGTCCTGAGCACCATCGCGGTCATGTCGGCGGTTCGGGGAGTCATTGGTCGCTCTCCCAGCCATTACGGTTGCGGAAGCCGCCTGGACCGGCGAGGTAGTCGGCGAAAAGGCCGTTCGGATCGCGCGTGGCACGGATCTGCTGCAGACGTGCCCATGCATCATCGGTCAGAGTCTTCACCTCGCGCCGCGTCTGGTCAGAATCTCCCCAGTACTGGCCGACCGTGAACGGCTCCAATGCCTTCATGGCCCCGAGATGCCACGCGCCGTATGCCTCATCGTTCTGCTCGTCCTCGTAGATGATGTAGGAGCCGAGCATGACGTCGGTGCGTAGCGACATCGCCATGTCTGGTACGCCACTACGCGGAAGCGAGAAGTCAAAGAAGGCATGGCCCCGTGTGCCGCTCGGCCGCTCGGCCACGAGTTGTTTGGCCGCGGCGATGATGTCGCGTGGCGGGCCGTCGACCCACGCCGAATCCACGAGATAGCGCTTGCCTGGCGGGTGAATGGCGCCGGCGAATGCGAATCGGTCAGCGATCGTCGTTGGCTGAGCGTGTTGGACGACCAAGGCGTCCCCTAGAAAGGGAGATACGCCGAGCGGTGCGAGCACCTCCAGGGCATTCTCTCGTGACGCCGACAGCGCCACCCCAGCAACAACGAACATGAAACCCTCATCGGCGCCCGGAACTGGGAACGGCGGGACCACCGAGACGGCGACCAGGGCGACGTCCGGCGAGAGGCGGGGGTGGATCTTCCACACCCATTCGACGACCTCGGCATACCGCGCTAGGGGATAGATGTGCGTCGTTGCAGCCAGCCCCGCTGGCACGGGACGGGTCTTGAGGTGGAATCGTGTAATCGCTCCGCAAAAGCCTGGACCCGCGCCGCGCGCCGCCCAGAATAGATCTGAGTTGTTCTGCTCGTCAGCCCTGACCAGTTCGCCGTCTGCTGTCACGACGTCGATCGAGGCGATCTGCTCGGCTGCGTAACCCCAGCCACGGAATCCCATACCGACCCCGCCCTGGAGCAGAAAACCACCGATGCCGAGGGTGGGACAGTCACCGGTGGTGAAGAAGCGGCCGTATCGAGAAAGATGAGCGTTGAGCTCTCCTCCCGAAACGGAGGGCGTGACGCTTACGATGCCCGTCCTCTCGTCGAAGGTGGTCTCTTTGAAGGCACCGAGATCGATCACCAGTCCGTCGTCTCGCAGGCTCCAGGCCGGAAAGCTGTGACCGCCCGCGCGGATCGCCACCTTCCAACCGCGGTCCCGTGCCAGTCGAACACCCTCGACGACATCGTCCTCGGATTCGGCGACCAGCACCGCAGCCGGGTAGCGCTCGGGACGACGAGCGTTGAACACGCGCGCGAAGCGCGCCTCATCGTATCCGTCGGCTCCACGAAGGATCAAGCGATCATTCATCGTGTGTGTCCTCTT
>DATKFA010000353.1:0-2710 GCA_035511715.1 Candidatus Acidiferrum sp.
TGCTGCGCACCTCGGTCGGCGCGATCTCGCAGATCGGTCGCCAGACCCAGGGCGTGATCGTGATGCGCCTGGCGCCCGACGACCCCGTGGTCGCCATCGCTCCCGTCGCGGCTATCGAAGAGGGCGACGGCAAGGAGTGACATCTCCAGATCCGCAGTGGATCGGGATCGGGCTGCTCGTGGGCTCAGTCCTCGTGATCATGTTCGAGGGTGCGCTCGCCGCGATCTGGTCCGTGGGGTTGTCGCGAAAGGCTCGTGCCATGAGTGCGCTCATGGCTTCGCAGCAGGCAGCGCTCAACGCGGATGTCGAGTTAATGCGCGCCACGATCGCGGAGACGCATGAGCTGTGGCAGCCGTATCGCCGCCTCTTGCGCTTGCTGCGCCATCCGCTCACCATCGCCCTGATGCAGTCCTTCGCACGACGTGGCGCAGCCGCCCGTTGACCGACACCTTTGCGCATCAGGCGGTCGAGGATGCGGTCGGGCGCGAGCGCGCGCGGATGGCGAGGGAGCTTCACGACGGCATCGCGACCGAGCTCGCCGGCGCGATCTCGCTCTTCAAGGTGTACCTCGAGAGGCAGAACGGGCAGCCGGATGAGACGCTGGCCGACATCTTGCAGATACTCGAGGGCTCGCTCAAGAACGTTCGCGATTCACTGGCGGAGCTGCGTCCCGCGGCCATCGGCCCGGAAGGCGTCGTCGTCGACCTTCGCCGCCAGGCCGAAGAGTTCTCGCGCATGTACGGAATTCGGGTAGAGATCTCGACGATCGGTACAGAGGACATGGTCTCGCCCCAGCAGCGCGAGGTCGTGGCCCAGGTGGTGCGTGAATCTCTGACCAATGTCCGCAGGCATTCCGGTTCGACGACCTGCCGCGTGAGGCTTGGTTTCGCCGCGCGTCCGTTCCTGATCGAGATCTCCGACGAGGGTCGTGGGTTCGGCGGCGGGGTGCCGGCCGGCTACGGCCTGATGGGCATGCGCGAGCGAGCGGCTGGGATCGGCGGGCGGCTCGAGGTGGTCAGCACGCGAGACAGGGGCACGACGGTGTTCCTTTTCGGTCCCAACTAGCCCCTACCAGGTCATTCGCTTCAGCTGCATCGCCGGAAACGCAAGGTCCTGGCTGCTGACGGTCTGAAGCTTCTGCCTGACGCTGTCGACCATCGTCCGGGCGCGGTGCTCGTCTGTCCCCATCGCCCGTGCGATCTCCTCGCTGGAGAAGCCGTGTCCCAGCAGATGCGCGACCGCGGTCTCGTCCTCGTTCAGGCGGCCGAGCGGCTTCCGCAGGGCCGCCACCATCGGCGCCAGGCTGCAGCCGAGGGCCTGCGCGTACGCGATGTCTTCGTCCGAGTACCAGTGATCGCGGCGGCATCCGACGATCAGGAGGCCGATAGGGCGCCGGCCTGGCTCGCCGATCGGTGCGTACAGGATGCACGGCCAGTCCAGCTCCCAGTCGTACTCGTTTCCGCCCTCCTCGGCCTCGATCACGGTGTTGACGACGATGGGCTTCTGCTCGTAGAGCGCGCGGCGCGATAGGGGCCGCAGCTCCTGGCCCTGGAGGAAGCGGCGCGAAATCTCCGATGCCGCGATGGCACGCAGGCAGCCGCCGCGGAGATAGCCCACCACCCAGCGGTCGTGGGTCAGGACGCTGAGGGCCAGTCCCAGCCGGCGCCTGGCTTGCTGGAGGTCTGGGAGCTGGCCCATGACCGCAGGTTAGGTCCCACCTTCGCCTCTGACCTCACGCGCGGTTCAGCGTTTCCTCAAGAAACCCTGAACCTGCTACTTTGCCCGCGGGGACTAGGGAGGCGTGACCGCCAAGCTACTGGTGGTTGATGACGAGCCGCGCACGGCGGAGCTCACCGCGGAGATCCTGCGCCGCGCCGGCTACTCGGTCGACGTCGCGGGCAGCGGAGGCGAAGCGCTCGAGCGGGTGCGCGCGGGGTCACCGGACCTGATGCTGCTCGACTACGAGATGCCGGACATGGAAGCGCCCGAGGTGCTCGACTCGCTGCGCTCGGGCGGTGACCGGATTCCGTTTCCGGTCATCATCCTGACCGGCGCGCGCCATTCGCCCGCGGATCAGGTCGTCAGCATCGAGCGCGGCGCCACGGACTACATCGTCAAAGGCACGGACCGGCAGGTGATGCTCGCGCGGGTTCGTGGGGTCTTGCGCGAACGCGCCGCCCACTTCGGTTCGGTCGTACGCGGACGCCTGTCTATCGACGCGGCCCGCGGCCTTGCACGGCTGGGCGACCGATCGCTCAAGCTCGAGCGCCGGCCGTTGCTGATGCTGCAGGTCCTGGCCGCGCGGTCTCCCGACGTGGTGCTCCGCGGCGAGTTGCTCGACCGCGTGTGGGGCAGCACGTACACGGGTTTCGAACACAGCCTCGAGCAGGCGGTGCACCAGATCCGGCGGGAGCTTCGCGAGCCGGGCTGGATCGAAACGGTGCGCGGGATTGGGTACCGGCTCGTCGTCCAGCCCTGAGCTGGCGGCGGCGCTGCACCGTCTGAGGTCGACGCTGGCGCGAATGAAGGCCGAGCTGGAGCTTGCGGAATCGGACACCGACCAGGCGCTGGCCGAGCGCCTGCGAGTAGACGTTGGCGACGCGCTCGACCTCCTGGGCACGGTCGAGTCCGTCCTTTTTCAGGTGGTCCCCGTCCTCATCCTCGACGATGACGAGCGGCTCGCGGAGCTGACCGCGCGTGGCCTCCGCCG
>DATKFA010000354.1:0-3973 GCA_035511715.1 Candidatus Acidiferrum sp.
TCGCGCAGGGCATGGCGCCGCTATACAACGAGACGATGACCCGCTTCTGGATCCGTTTGATCGCCCACGTGCGCGACGCGTTCTCGTCTGGATCGATCGACGACGCGATTCGGAAGGCGCCGTTCCTGCTGGACAAGAGCCTCCCGCAGAGGCACTGGAGCAGGACGGCCATGTTCGGCCCTGCGGCCCGCGCTCAGTGGGTCGAGCCCGACCTGGCGCCGCTCCCGTTCTGATTCAGTCGCGCGGCAGGTAGCGCGGCAGCTCTGCAAGCGAGCTGAAGCCCTTGGCGTGGAGATGCGCGGCGATGCCGTCGTGCACCTCCGCGATCGCCCTCGGGTTGACGAAGGTCGCCGTCCCGACCTGGACCGCCGAGCACCCCGCCACGAGAAACTCCAGCGCGTCCTCGGCCCGCGTGATCCCCCCGACCCCGATCACCGGGATGCGCACCGCTCGCGCCGCCTGGTGCGCGAGGTGCAGAGCGAGCGGGCGGATCGCCGGTCCCGAGAGGCCGCCGGTGCGAAAGCTGAGCCGCGGCCTGTACGCGTTGAGATCGATCGACATCCCGACGAACGTATTGATCGCGCACAGGGCGTCTGCACCCGCCGATTCCACGGCGCGTGCGATGACCCCGATGTCACTGACCATCGGCGTGAGCTTCACCCACACGGGGAGGTTGGTCCGCTTTCGCACCGACTCGGTGACCGCCGCTGCCGCGTGCGGGTCGTTGCCGAAATACAGGCCGCCCTGCTCCACGTTGGGGCACGAGATGTTGATCTCGAAGCCCGCGACGCCGGGGACGCCGTCGAGGCGCGCGGCCAGCTCGCCGTACTCGGCCGCCGTCTCGCCGTTGATGTTGACGAGCACCGGGAAATCCCATTCGGCCCACTTGGGCGTGTACTCGCGGAGCAGCGCCTCGACGCCGGGGCCCTGCAGGCCGATGGCGTTGAGCATGCCGCTGGGCGTCTCGACGATTCGCGGCGGAGGAGTGCCTTCGCGCGGGCGCAGAAATATGCCCTTGGACACCATCCCGCCCAGCGCGCGTCGTTCGAGCAGCGGCACCTCAGTGCCGTATCCAAACGTGCCCGACGCCGCGAGCACGGGGCCGCGCAACAGCAGACCGCCGATCTGCGCAGACATATCCACTGTCATGCGGTCACCGCGTATGGGAGATGCGAAGGCAGCGCCGCACAATCGATGTCTCGCGCCCGAAACACGGGCCCTTCCTTGCACGATCGGTCGTAGCCGCCGCGCTTAAGGGGGACCGCGCAGCCCAGACAGACGCCGGTGCCGCAGCCCATGTACGTCTCGACCGCCACCTGCGCGTCCGGCCAGCGTTCCGCGACGGCGGCGAGCATGCGGTTCGGGCCGCACGCGAGCACGACATCCGCGTCTGGCGCCGCGGCGACCGCCGTGCCCCGGACTCCGCGCGATCCGTCGTCGGTGGCCCACACGACCCCGTCGCCGTCCGCCTCGCCGCAGAGCTCGTCGGCGGTGCGCGCGCCGTGCACCCACGTGACCCGCAGTCCCGCGGCACGCGCGTCTCGCGCCGCGAGGGGCATCGGCGCAACCCCGAGGCCCCCGCTGACCAGCACCACGGTGCCGGCGCGCGCTAGATCGAATCCGCGACCCAGCGGGCCGAGGCAGCTCACCCGATCCCCCATCTCCATGGCGAGCAGCGCGGCGGTTCCCGATCCCACCGCCTTCAGAACGATCTCGACGTCCTCGTCGAGCGAGCGGTACACGGAGAACGGGCGGCGCAAGAGCGGTCCAGGTGTCCAGCCCAGGTTCACGAATTGCCCGGCGCGCACCGTGGAGGCCACCTGCGGTGCCCGCAGCGTGAGCACGAACATCCCGCGCGCGACCTCGCGACGACCGGTTATCGGTACGTCAAGCAGGAACACTGTCGCGCCACTCGCCGATCGTCCTGACCTCCATCTCCTCGCGCGCGTTGACCGCCGATTCGAGCAGCGCAGCGGCGGTGTCGAGCGAGGTGAGGCAGGGGATGCGGCGCTCGACGGCGGCGCGCCGGATCTCGAACCCGTCCTTGATCACCGGGTTGCCGTCGCCGGGGTCCTCGTAGATGTTCGACATCGTGTTGATGACGAGCTGGACCTCGCCCCGGACGATCACGTCGACCACGTTGGGAGACTCCTCGCCGATCTTGCCCACGACCCGCGGCGAAAAACCAGCGGCCTGAAGAGCCCGCGCGGTGCCTTCGGTCGCAACCAGCTTGCAGCCGAGCTGCACCAGCCGGGACACGATCGGGAACAGCTCCGGCTTGTCGGCGTCGGCGATGGTCAGGAGGGCCACGCTTCCGCGGTCGACGTGTACGCCCGACGCCGCGAACGCCTTGCGCAGGGCCTCGTTGAGGGTGCGCGCGATGCCAATGGCTTCGCCCGTCGACTTCATCTCCGGACCGAGGTACGAATCGACCTTCGCCAGCTTGTTCATCGAGAACACCGGGGCCTTGACGGCGACGAGGTCGCGCCGGGGAATCAGGCCGGTCTTCCAGCCGAGCTGAGCCAGCTTCTCGCCGAGCATGACCTGCGTCGCGAGCTTGACCATCGGCACGCCGGTCACCTTGGAAAGGAACGGGACGGTTCGCGATGCCCGCGGGTTGACCTCCAGCACGTAGACGCGACCTCGGTGCACCACGTACTGCACGTTGACCAGCCCGCGCAGGCGTAGGTGCCGGGCGATGCGGATCGTGTAGTCGACGATGCTGTCGATCTCTCCGCGCTCGAGTCCGGGCGCGGGGTAGACCGCGTACGAGTCACCCGAGTGAACGCCGGCCCGCTCCACATGCTGCATCACGCCCGGGATCACAACCGTGTCGCCGTCCGAGATCGCATCGACCTCCGCCTCAACGCCCTGGAGGTACTTGTCGATGAGCACCTGACCGCGCGGCATCGCGCCGAGGGCCCACGTCATGTAGCGCCGGAGCTCGTGGCGGTTGCGCACGATCTCCATCGCGCGCCCGCCGAGGACATAAGAAGGACGGACGAGCACCGGGTAGCCGGCGCGCTCGGCGATGGTCTCGGCCTCCTCCAACGTGGTCGTGGTTCCACCCATCGGCTGCGGGATCCCGATCGCGTCGAGCGAGCTCGCGAACGCGCGGCGGTCCTCGGCCAGGTCGATGGCCTCGACGCTCGAGCCGAGAATGGCCACGCCGCTCCGGTAGAGCGGTTCGGCCAGGTTGATCGCGGTCTGCCCGCCGAACTGCACCAGAGCGCCAGTTGCGTGCTCGGTGCGGGCGACGTGGAGCGCGCCCTCGAGGTCGAGCGGCTCGAAGTAGAGCCGGTCCGAGGTGTCGAAGTCGGTGGAGACGGTCTCCGGGTTGGAGTTGACCATCACCGCGCGCACATGCGCGTCGCGCAGCGCCCAGGCGGCGTGCACGGAGCAGTAGTCGAACTCGATCCCCTGACCGATTCGGATCGGTCCCGAGCCGATGACCACGGCGGCGCGCTCCCCTCCGGCGCTGCGCGCCACCTCCCCATGAATGGGGAGGACTTCGTTTTCTTCTTCCCAGCAGGAGTAGTAGTAGGGTGTCGCGGCCTCGAACTCGCCCGCGCATGTATCCACGAGCTTGTAGTTGGGCAGCGCCGCATCGACGGTTTCGCCGCGCAGCGCCGTGATCATCGAGTCCGAGAAACCCGCGCGACGCAGCTCACGGACGCTGCCCTCGACCTCGAGCCGCGCGATGTTGGCAAGGCGGTCGATGAACCACCGATCGATCCGGCTGCGCTCCGCCAGCGATGCCGGATCGATGCCGTTGCGAAGCGCGTCGAGCAGCGCGAAGAGCCGGCGATCGTTTGGCTCGTCGATCGTCTCAGGACCGAGCTCCCACGCGGCGGGCTGCTTCTGCTCGAGCGAGCGCAGCGCCTTGATGAGCGCGGCCTCGAAGGTGCGCTCGAGCGCCATCACCTCGCCCGTCGATGCCATCTGCGTGCCCAGCCGGCGCTCGCCGGCCGGG
>DATKFA010000355.1:0-4936 GCA_035511715.1 Candidatus Acidiferrum sp.
ATCCAGCAGGCGATCGCGCCGCCGGGCACCCGCGCGGTCCTGCTTGCGGTCACGGTCGTCCTGGTCCTCGTGATCGTGCCCTCGATGGGCCTCCTCTACTACCTCGACCAGCGCAACACGCTCGAATCACCGTACGGCGGATCGTCAGCCCAAGGTTGAATCGGCCTTCCCGTTGGGCATAATTGGCGCGCATGCCGATTCCCACCTCGGTCGCGGACAGGCCAGGAGCACTGCTCGTCATCGCCGCGCGGACGGGCCAGGAGGTGGCCAGGCGCAGGCTGGCGCCGCTCGGGCTGAGCGTCCAGATGTGCGGCGTCCTGAACTTCCTGGCCGCGGGCCCAACCTCACAGCACGAGCTGGGTGAGCAGCTCGGGATCGATCGCACCACCGTGGTCGAGCTCATCGATCAGCTGGAGAAGCTCGGCGTGGTCGTCCGGCAGCGCAACCCCAGCGACCGGCGGTCGTACACGCTCGTCCTCACCCCCAAAGGAAGGACGTTCCAGAAGCGGGCCGCCCGAGCTTTCGACGCGGCGGCCGACGAGTTCTTTGGGCCTCTGAAGCCCGCCGAGAGGAGGGACATCGCCGACATGCTTCGGCGCATGATTACTTCGGCGGATCGTCAGCTTAAGGAATTATCCGCTTAAGGGAATAACTCGAAGCAAGACCGGCTTCTGGTCGGTCATGAGAACCCTGCACCTCGGCCCAACAGCTCGTCGTGTCGTCCGCTTCGCCGCCGGTTTGGTCAATCCGCTGACGCTGCTGGTCGCGGGTCGCCGCTGGATGCCGATCGTCGGCGTCCTGATCCACAGGGGCCGTGCCAGCGGCCGGGTGTACTCCACGCCGCTCGGGATGCGCCACCTCGGCGACAGCTTCGTGATGCCGCTGACGTTCAGCGAGAGCGCTGCCTGGTACCGCAACCTCCGCGCGACCGGATGGGGAGTGGTCCGGTACATGGGCCGCGAGTACACCCTCGTGAGCCCCGAGGTCATCGACTACGCGGCCGCCGCCCCCGCGTTCCCGCGCTACGAGCTGCTGCAGTTCCGCATCATCGGGATCAACGAGTACCTGCGGATGCGGCAGGCCCCGTCCGGGTGGTCGCCCCGCAGCAGCTTGATCGGCGCTTCTGGCGCTAAAGGCGCCGAATCTTGATCTTGATACGCGTCTTTGGCGCCAAGAGTGCCGAATTCGCGCGCACGGCGAGGTTTTTCGGCCGGGCCTCTAAATGCCGGCGAACACCGCGACGCCGATCCCGATCAGGACGAATGACGTGATGGTGTCCGCGTGCTTCTCCAACCACTCGCCCTGCATCTGATAACCCGCGGCGGTCGCGATGACCGTAAGACCGACGAAGGTCACCATCGTCACCGCCGCAAACACCCCCAGCACGGCCGCGACTGACCCCCGACCGTGCGCGCCGGCCGCAAAGGCGAACGGCAGAAATGTCAGGTCCGGCGAAGCCGCCGCCCCGAACGGAACGGCGATGGCGGCGAGCCGGCCCACCCACCTCGCGTCACTGGACCGCTCCGCGATGCGCGACGCCTGGGCGCGGACGAACGCCTCGTGGTGGTGGCGATGCGTGTGCCGGACGCCCTCGTGCACATGCACATGCTCATGCGTTCCCCCGCCAGCGAGCTCCTGCGCGCGCTCGTGAACGTGTTGGTGTGTGTCGTCATGCTCATGCGCGTGGCCGTGGCCGGTCAGGTGCCAGGCGAGCAACGCCGCGCCGGTCACAATCAGAACGACGCCCACGATGTGACCCTGCTGGGTCTCGACCTGGCGCTGGAACTGCAGACCGACCAGCGCGATGACGCCACCGAGGACGATCGATGCCAGCACGTGGGCGCCGGCAGCGAGCGTGCTCACGCGGCCGAGCCGGAAAAGGCTCCAACGCTGCGTTCGCGCCACGACGGCCAGCGGCACCCAGTGGTCGGGCAGCAGCGCGTGCACGAAACCAACCGCCGCTGCTCCGGCGAGCAGCAGCGTCACTGGGTCGGAAACGGCATTTGCCACCAGTAAGGGAGGTCGTCGGGCTCGATCGCGACCACCCACTTGACCCACCAGAAGCCGCGGCGGTCGGGCGCCACCACCCGCGCGGGAAAGCCGTGTCCCGCGTCGAGCGGCTGGCCGCCGAACCTGGTCGCCAGGAGCAGGTTGGGGGCGTCCTCGATCGGAAAGCGGCGGTCGTAGCCGGTGTGCGAGATGACGCGGATGCTCGACGCATCACCGGATTGCACCAGCCGGTCGAGCCGCACGCCTGACCACTCCTGCGTCGAGTAGAAGCCGCCCGTGCAGTCGAGGGTGGCGACGAGGCGGTCGTCGAAGCGCGCCAGCTCGTCGTAGGTCCAGTTGCGGCCGCCGGCCCGCAGCGTCCATGACGCAGGATCGATCTCAGGGATCGGGTCGAACATCCAGGAGCTGACCGGCATCAACGAGGGCTGGAACGACGCCGACTCGTACGAACCGGTGAAGCGCCGGCGGCCGCCCGGCAGCGACGCCGCGCGCACCGCCAGCTCGGTCGCCCCATACCCGAGCGCCGCCGCGCCAAGCACCGTCGCTCCGCGGAGGAAGCTGCGTCGGGACACGTCAGTCGGGCGGAGACGGATCCTGCGCGCGGCGACATGCCACGCCGCCAGGGGCACAGCGACCAGCGCGGCGCCCACATGGAACTCCATCGCGGTGAACGGGCCGATGAAGACGAGCCCGATCGAGTGCGCCAGCCCGGCCGCAAGCGAGACCAGCACCAGCACGCCCAGCGCGATCGACGCCCAGCGACCCGGTCGCGCCCGCCGCATCCCGCGTCTCGCGATCATCGACTTCCACGGCAGGAGAAGCAGGATCGCCACGCCGCTGGTGGCGTGCAGGATCAAGGACCACCTCGCCGGTGAGGTGGCGAATGAGAACGCGATCCACCCGGTCACGAATGCGACCGCGAGCAGGACCACCAGTCCGAGGTTGGTGCGCGCGCCGAACCTGGTCGGCACGGAAGTCAGGCTACGTCGCTGGCGCCGCTGGAGGAGCGGCCGGCGCCGCTTGCTGCCTCTCGAACCAGGCGGCGGCTCCGGCGTTGATCGTGTTCTCGTACGGGATGGTGAAGATGAAACCGATGCAGCACAGGAATCCCGCGCCCCCGATGATGCTCGCCACGAAGATGATCAAGCCGGCGATGATGCTGTTGGTCACGTTCAGGGTGGCGAGGCTCCACACTCTCGCGACGTCGAAGCCTCCCGCGAACCCACCGTGGTATGTGTGCACGATGAGCGATGGGATGAGAAACCGGAGAAACAGGCCGCCGGCGAGGCTCAGCAACCCCGCCAGCGAAAACAGGCTCGAGCCTGCGACGGCCGCGGCGTTGCTGCCGTTGCCGGCGCCCGCGGTGGCACCGCCGATCACGTACAGGACGAGAGCCGGGATGTTAAGCACGACTCCGTAGACGAGGAACACCACGAATATCGCGATGCCGCGCTCGAGGTGGAAGCCTGCCGGCGGCAGCTCGTTGCGCCCATTGCGTGCGTTCTCGAAGGCCATCATCAGCCAGCCCGTCATGGCGATCCAGCCCACGATCGGGATGATCGCGATCAGCCCCTGGACCAGCAGCTTGCCCGGCCATTGGGGATCGCGAAACGCCCACCCGAACGAATCGCCGACGCTGGTCATTCCGCGCGCAGTGTATATGCGGCCGGGCGCCTTGACCAGATGCCGTCTCGTACCGGGCTAGGCGCAAACTACGCCCGTAAAGTGACCCATTCGGGTAGAGCGCGAACGTTGGCCCGGGCGCTCGCGGCGCATCTGGAGTTGAGGGCCCTCGCAAGGGCTCACTGACAGGAGGAAAGGCTCATGCCCCGCTACTTCCGGTGGATCTACTTCGGCTGGCTCGCGCTCACCGTCGCAACGATCGTCGTCCAGTTCTATCTCGCCGGCTATGGAGTGTTTGCATTCAACGGGCTGCCCCCATTCGACGCCCACCGCGCCGTCGGGGACCTGATCGGAATCTTCAGCCTGATCGGGATCGCGCTGGCTTTCGCCGCACGCGTGCCGTGGCGCATCACGGGAATCAACGCGCTCTTTTTCGTGCTCATGGTCATTCAGTCAGGGCTTGCGTTCGCCGGCGTGCACGCCATCGCGGCGCTGCATGTTGTGAATGGGGTTCTCATCTTCGGCGTGGTCGCCTACCTGACACGGGCGGCCTACGGCCATGCGAAGCAGGAAGCTGCCGCTTCGGCGCCGGCCCGGACGTGATCCCCGAAGACAGGCCGGGGTTCGAGGCGGACATCAAGCCGCTGTTTCGCGCCCGAGACAGGCAGTCGATGAGCTTTGCGTTCGACCTCTTTTCATTCCCTGACGTGAGCGCTCACGCCGACCGGATCCTCGAGCGCCTGAAGGCGGGCGAGATGCCGTGCGATAGGGAGTGGCCGGCAAGCCAAGTCCAACTTTTCGAACGATGGCTGCAGACCGGAAAGAACCCGTAGCGCGCCGGGTCGACGCGTTCGCTCACATCCTCCCTCCGCGGTACCTCGAGCGTCTCGAGGAGCACCTCGAGCGCTCGATCTCGGCGGACCAGCTGAGGTACTACCGGGAAGGCGTCTTTCGTTTCGATCCGTCGATCTCCGACCTCGATGCGCGCTGGCGCACGATGAACCGGTTCGACGATTACCGGCAGATCCTCGTGCTGGCGGTCCCGCCGCTCGAGGAGGTCGGTCCACCCGAGATCGCCGCGGACTTCGCGCGCATGGCCAACGAGGAGATGGCCTCGCTGGTGGTCGCACATCCGGACCGGTTTGTGGGGTTTGTCGCCTCGCTGCCGCTGAACGACCTCGAGGCATCGCTTCGCGAGATGGACCGCGCGGTCGCCGACCTGGGAGCGCTCGGCGTTCAGGTCTTCACGAACGTGCAGGGCAGGCCCCTGGACGATCCGGCGTTCGACCCACTGCTCACGCGG
>DATKFA010000356.1:0-2034 GCA_035511715.1 Candidatus Acidiferrum sp.
TTTCTCTCTCGGCGAGCTCGAGCGGGCCGGGGCCCCGGCAGTCGAAGCGCTATCGCGCGTCGCGCGAAACCACCGAGAGCCGCTGTGCCGTGAAGCCGCGGTCGCCGCGTTGGGGTCGATAGGCGATCCCTCCGGCCTGCCAGCGATCCTGGACGCCACGACCGACAAGCCTGCAGTGCGCCGCCGCGCCGTCATCGCTCTCGCGCCGTTCGATGGACCCGATGTCGACGCCGCGCTGGAGGGCGCGCTGGGCGACCGTGATTGGCAGGTCCGTCAGGCGGCCGAGGATCTCACCGGTCGCGCAGCATCACAAGCTTGAAGTCGAAAGGGGCGTGAGCAACGACGCCGCCGCCCCTTTTTCCGTCAACTGCTTTGAGGTAGAAACGAGCTTTGCGGTGCAAATTCGCCAGGCGTGCGTTCCATATGTCCCACAAAGGCGAGATGTACCGCAAAGCCACCGGGCCGCCGGCTGGACACCCGGCTGTCGACCTCAGTGGCCCAAGCCCCACCCACGTCCCTACATGAACAAGTCTTTTACCGCGTCGAACTCTTCGAGGCACTTGCCCGCGCCGAGGACCACGCACTCGAGCGGCGCGTCAACCAGATGCACCGGCAGGGAGGTCTCCTCCGAGAGCCGGCGGTCGAGCCCGCTCAGCATCCCTCCGCCGCCCACAAGGTGGATGCCCTGGCTGATCAAGTCCTGTGCGAGCTCTGGCGGCGAGTTGCCCAAGCACTTGACAACCGAGTCAACGATGGCGCCGACCTGTTCCTCGATCGCTTCCCTGACTTCCTCCGGCGCGAGGATCACCGTCTTGGGGAGGCCGGTCATCAGGTCCCGGCCGCGCACCTCCGCCTTCACCGAGTCGTCGGTCGGCCAGGCCGAGCCGATGGCAAGCTTGATCTCCTCGGCGGTCCTCTCCCCCACCGCGATCCCGTACTCGCGGCGCACGTAGGTCTGGATCGACGCGTCGATATCGAAGCTGCCGACCCGTATCGCCTCGAGCGAGACGATCCCCCCGAGCGAAATGACCGCGGTCTCGGTGGTACCGCCGCCAACGTCGACGACCATGTTGCCGAGAGGCTCGTGGATCGGCAGGCCGGCGCCGATCGCTGCCGCCATCGGCTGCTCGATCAGGTACGCGCCGTTCGCGCCGGCTCCTCGCGCCGCTTCTTCAACGGCTCGCCTCTCGACCTCGGTGATCGCGGACGGGACGCAGATCAGAACACGCGGGCGGTTGAAGCGCGACACGCCCGCGCGCTGCAGCAACAAGCGGATCATCCGCTGGGTGATGTCGAAGTCGGTAATGGCTCCTTTGCGCAAGGGGCGAACAGCAACGATGTAGCCCGGAGTTCGGCCGATCATCTGCCACGCTTCATGACCCATGGCCAGGACGTCCTGCGTGCGCGAATTGAGCGCGATCACCGTCGGTTCGTTGAGAACGATTCCCCGGGCGCGGGAGTAGACGAGAGTGTTGGCGGTGCCGAGGTCGATGGCCAGGTCTCTAGCCAGATTCGGCTCCTGCCCGCTGGCCGGCGTCCTCATCGGTGCCGGGCTGTAGTGGCCCCGAGGTCTGACGTGCAGGAGCCTCGGGTTCGGGTTCGGTTTCGGGTTCCGAGCGGATTATCCGAAGACCGCTGGCGCGCGGCGGCATCGGCGAAGGGGCGACGATGTCCGCCTCGGGTGACGGTGCTCCCGGCTCTGAGTCGGGCGCCAGGGCGCGCAGCCCGCGGTTGAACGAAGCCACATTCGCGTCGACCGACTTCGGCTGGCGATGCCGGAGCCATACGAAGGTTCCGCCGATTACCGCCAGGACCACGGCCCCGAGCAGATAAGCGAGGTTGGCGAGCACGACGCTCGAGGACGCGGTCATCCGGCCACCTCTCCGACTCGCTCGGCCCGCTCGGCCCGCTCGAGTCGCTCGGCCCGCTCGGCCCGCTCGGCCCGCCCGACCTGCTCGACAAGGGATGCGTCGCTCCCCCAGTCCTCGCCCCCCGCCCAGCGCTCCCGCTTCCAGATCGGCACCGTCCTCTTCA
>DATKFA010000357.1:0-5578 GCA_035511715.1 Candidatus Acidiferrum sp.
GCACCTTCAGCGGTGAGATGCAGCGCCAGCGCCACGCCGCTGCGCGCCGCGCCCACCACCAGCGCGGTCAAAAGCGATGGTGCACGAGAGCTACTGCGGCGATCGCCGAGATCAGCCCCGCGCCCCAGAAGGTGAGCGCGATGCGATTCTCAGACCAACCCTCGTGGTGGAACGTGTAGTGGATCGGGGTCATAGGAAAGACGCGACGTCCGCCGGTGGCCTTGAAGTAGGCCACCTGAATGATGACAGACAGGGTCTCCAGTACAAACACCAGAGCGAGGATCGGCAGAAACAGCAGCACGCCTTGCTCGATGGCCATGGCGGCCATGGCGAACCCCAGCGCGAGGGCGCCGGTGTCACCCATGAAGACGCGGGCGGGATAGCGGTTGAACATCAGAAAGGCGAGCAGCCCGCCAAACAGCGCCACCCCGACGGCCCTGTCACCGCCGCGCGCTTGCATGAACAGACTGAGGGCGCCGATCGCGACGAGCGACAGCCCACCGGCGAGGCCGTCCATGCCATCGGTGATGTTCACCGCGTTCGCGGTCGCGACGATGGCCACGACGGCGAGCGGAAAGATCACCCAGGGCGTGACGTGGACGAGGAACACCTGCGGCTCACCCTGCACGGCGAGCCACGCGACCGGTAGCGCGAGGAGCAGCTGCAGCGGGAGCTTCAGTCGCGCGGGAACCCCCCGCGTCCCGACCCGGAGCTTACTCAGATCGTCGACGAGGCCAATGATTCCGCCGGCGATGAGGCCGGCGACCACCGGGAGCGCGTCGGAATATCCGGCCACGATCGCGATGACCCCCGCGGCGATGCCGAGCACCACAAACAGGAATCCGCCACCTGTCGGCGTGCCGGCTTTCTTCTGATGTGATTCGGGGAGCTCCTGCTGGATCACCTGGCCTGCGCGCAACCGCTTGAGCGTCCCGATGAAAGGCGGGTAGGCCGCGAGCCCGGCGATCAACGCGCCGAGGAACGTAATCAGGGCGAGGATCACTCGGAGGTCAGCTCATTTACCAGCTCGTCGAGGCGCACACCATGGGATGCCTTGACGAGAACGCGATCGCCGCGTCCGGCGTGCGACCTCACCCATTCGGCCGCGGCGGCACGATCGGCGACGACGTCCCCGTCGCCGGCTTGCGCGATCGCGCGCGCGTGTCCGGTGTCGACGACGGAGAAGGCGTGGAAGACCTCCCGAGCACGCTGACCCACTCGCCGGTGCGATTCGTCGGCGAACGGACCTAGCTCGCGCATCTCTCCGAGCACCGCATACAACCGGCCGGTCCGAGGACGCTCGGCCATCACGTCGAACGCCGCCAGCATCGACTCAGGACTGGCGTTGTACGAGTCGTCGACCACGATGAACCCCGCGGCCGTTGTCTTCTCCTCGAGACGCTGACCGACCTCGACCTCGCTGAGAGCATCCGCCCCGATCTCGAGCGGCACGCCCGCGAACTCGCCCGCGGCGAGGGCAGCCGCAGCGTTGAGCGCCTGGTGGCGGCCGCCGAGCTTCAACTGCACGTTCACGCCGCGGATCGAGAACTCAGAACCCTCCGCGTCCGGGCGGTACCCCTCGACTCGATAGTCACCGTGCTCGACGCCGAACGATGCGACGCGCGCGGTCGACATCTGCGCCAGCAGCGGATAGAACTCGTTGTCGGCGTTGAGCACCGCCAGCCCTGTCTCCGGCAGCGCCGCGACCAGCTCCCCCTTGCTCCGCGCCAGCTCGTCGCGCGACGCAAAGAACTCCATGTGCACGACGCCCACGTTGGTGACGATGCCGATCACGGGTTTCGCCAACGCGGCGAGTCGCGCGATGTCGCCTGGACGCTGCAGTCCCATCTCCAGCACCAACGCGGAGTGATGTGGCTCGAGGCTGAGGATCGTGAGCGGCACGCCGGTCTCGGTGTTGAGGTTGCCCTCGGTGCGCAGGACGTTGAAGTGCTGACCCAGCACGGCGGCGACCATCTCCTTCGTCGAGGTCTTGCCGTTGCTGCCGGTGACGCCGACGACCATCGGCTGCACGCGTTTCAACGCGTGCGCGGCCAGCGCGTAGAGGGCCGCCCATGTATCGGGAACGACGACCTCGACGATCCCTGGTGCGACGTCCGTCTTGCGCTCGACGATCGCAGCCGCTGCGCCGCGCGCCACGGCGTCGGCCACGAAGGCGTGACCATCCATCTCCGTGCCCTTCAGGGCAAAGAACAAGCCGCCCGGCTGGACCTGTCGCGAGTCGGTGTGGAAGGTCGAGAACATCTCCCCGACCTGGGTCCCGCCAACTTCTCCGCCCCCGGTCACCTCGAGGATCTCGAGGAGGCTGAGTCTCATCCCTATATGAGAACTGTTACCCGGGGTCGGGTGTTATGTGCCAGCTCACGACGATGTTCTGAGCGATGGTCTTCCAGATCGGCGCGGCCGTCAGGTAGCCGTCGTTCAGCGTCCAGTCGCGGTCCGAACCGGGGTAGTGCGGCTTGCGCACCACGACCAGCATCGTGAAGCGTGGATGCTGCGCCGGCAGGAAGCCCACGTAGGACGTCCACACGTCCGACGTGTACTGTCCGTTGACTGGGATCTGCGAGCTACCTGTCTTGCCGGTCTCGTCCTTGGCAAACCCGGGGACGCGAGCCAGCGACCCGGACCCTTTCTGCACCACCTGCTCCATCATCGCGGTCATTTGCGCCGCGGTCTGAGGACTGACGACCTGGCGCTGCGGCTGGAGGAGCACGGGGTTGATCTGGGTTCCGACGCGATCGACGACGTGGGGCGGCGCGTACTTGCCGCCATTGGCGACGACGTTGACCGCCGCAAGCATCTGGACCATGTTCACGTCGATGCCCTGACCGAATGAGGTGGTCGCGTACTGAGAGTCCGCCATCTGGGACGCCGATGGCGGCGCGACGAAGCTCTCGCCCGCAACATCGATGCCGCTCGGCTGCGTAAGTCCGAACGCCTGGAGGTTCTTGTAGAACGCGTCATGCCCTTCCGCCAGCATCGCCTTCATCGCGCCCACGTTGAGCGAATGTGCGAGCACGTATGTGTAGTCGATGTTGCCGTGGTTGGCGTGATCCCAGTCGTAGATCCGGTACCCGCCGACGCTTAGGACGCCGGGGTCGTTGATGACGGTGTTCGGCGCGATCACACCCTGGTTGATGGCGCCTGAAAGAGTCACGACCTTCATGACCGACCCCGGCTCGTACAGGTAGCTGACGACGTTGTCCTTGAAGAGCGCGGGGTCGGTGTGGTTGAAGTCGTTGGCGTTGTAGCTCGGATAGTCCGCCCACGCCACGATTCCACCGGTCGACGGGTCCATGATCAGGACGCTCCCGCTCTCGGCGTTGTCCTTCTTGATGCCGTCGGCGAGCGCCTGCTCCGCGGCGTACTGGACGTTGGCGTCGAGGGACAGCACGAGGTCCTGGCCGTTGACCGGGTCCGTGTGTGTGTGCGAGCCGAGCACGATCTCGTTGTTGGCGAGGTCGCGGTAGCTCGAGATGTAGCCGGGTGTTCCCGCGAGGGACTTCTGGTACTTCATCTCCACGCCGGCCTGGCCGTTGCCATCCCAGTTGGCGAAGCCGAGGAGGTCGGCGGCCAGCGTCGTGCCGGCCGTGGCTCCGGGCAGGTAAGAACGCTGCGTTTCGTCCAGCAGACCGACACCAGGCAGCTTCAGCACGCGAAGCTGGTCGGCCTTCGCCTTCGAGAAGCGGCGCGCGATGTAGGCGAACTTCGCTCTGGACGACAGCGTGGCCAGCACTGAAGCCTTGTCCACGCCCAGCACCGATGACAGTCCGCCGGCCACCCTGTCGCGCTCGCCGGCGCTGATCTGGTCGGGCGACACGAAGGCCGAATAGACGGCCGTGTTGACGACGAGCTGCGTGAGGTTGCGGTCGAAGATCGCACCCCGGATTGCGGGCAGTGGGACGTACTCGCGGTACTGCTGCTGCGCGGCCGCTGCCAGCTGGCCGCGCTTGGCGACCTGCCAGTAGGCGAGCTTCGCCCAGACCGCCCCGGCAAGCACGAGCGCGATGGCGAGCATTGAAATGACTCGAAGGCGGGCGGAGCCAACGCGCTCGACTCTTCCGGGGCGCCTGGCGGACAGCGCCCTGGTAACCATTTACTTCTTGGTGGAAGCCATGACGTCGCGCGTGCCCGCGACCTGGTTGAGGACGGCCGCGACCGCGCGCTGCCACAGCGGGGTGGCGTCCGCAGCCGAGGCTCCGACCGGAGCCGTGAGGTCGACCGCAACCTGCTGCCCCTGCACGTAGCTCGATGGAACTACGCGCTGCATGCCGCTCTGCGCCGCTTGCTGCTGCACCTGCGCCGGAGCGTGCTGCGTGACTTCCTGGTAGCGGAGCTGGTCCTGCTCGGCAAGCAGCTGCCGCTGCTGATCCTGCAGCCGCGAGATGTCGTACGAAGCCTGGGTGATCTGGGCGGCGATCGCGAGGTAGAACAGAAGGCAGACCACGACCGCGCCCACGCCGAGGTAGGCGTGGCCGAACACGTTGACACGGAGGCGGTCCTGCGCGACCGCGCTCGCGACCTGAGCGAATCCGCGCGTGCGTCGACGCCGCCTTGGCGATGCGACGACGTGCGGCGCTGCGGTCGTGCCGAGGCGCCGTCGGGCAAGTATTCGGGTTGATGTCAAGACGTGTGCTCCAACTATTGCTTGGACGGTAGAAATGCCCAGCGGCCGGAGGGGTTGAGCCGGCCGCTGGGGCTTGGGGGGATCAGAGCTTTTCCGCGACCCGGAGGCGGGCGGACCGGGCGCGGGGGTTGGCGGCCAGCTCCTCTTCGGAAGGCCGCACTGGATGACGGGTGATGATGCGGAGGGTGGCCCGGTGGCCGCAGGTGCAGACTGGCTGCTGGGGTGGGCAGATGCAGTCTTTGGACTCGACGTTGAAGAATGACTTGACCAAGCGGTCTTCCAGGGAGTGGAAGCTGATCGTCGCCATACGACCACCGGGTTTGAGTGTCGAAAGAGCTGCTCTGAGACCTGACTCGATCTGACCGAGCTCGTCGTTGACCTCGATGCGAATCCCCTGAAACGTCCGGGTCGCGACGTGGATTTCGCGCGGCCACGCCCTTCTCGGAATCGCGGCCTCGACTGCGGCTGCTAGCTCCCGCGTGGTGCGCAGCGGGCGCCGCGCCACGATGAACTGAGCAATCCGACGGGCCCATCGCTCTTCGCCGTACTCGCGAAGGATTCGCTCGAGCTCGGCCACGTCGTACTCGTTGACGACCGTCGCCGCGGTCAGCTCCGAGCTCGGATCCATCCGCATGTCGAGCGGTCCGTCGGCGCGAAAGCTGAAGCCGCGCTGGGGCTCGTCGATCTGCGTGCTGGAGAGACCGAAGTCGAAGAGGGCCATGTCGGCCGGCGCGAAACCTTGATGCGTCGCGATTGAGCCAAGCTCGGAGAAATCGCCGTGGACGACCACGACGGCGGGACCAAACGATGCCAGCGACTCCCGGCCGGCCTGGACCGCGCTGGGATCGCGGTCGATCCCAAGCAGCCTGCCGCCAGGCGTGATCCTCTCCAGAATCTGGCGGGCATGACCCGCCTGCCCGAGGGTGCAGTCGA
>DATKFA010000358.1:0-2255 GCA_035511715.1 Candidatus Acidiferrum sp.
CGCGTAGGAGTGGGCGCCCGCGCCGCCACCGTACACAGGGCGGCATCGCCAGTAGGCCTGGTTGTGGCGCGACTCGAAGCCTCCGGCGCGCGCCCAGTTGGACACCTCGTAGCGGTGATAACCCGCGGCCTCGAGCTCCTCGCACGCCGCGTCCAGCTGGTCCCACTGCAGATCCGAGTCGACCTCGGGCACGCGGCCTTCGGCGCGGCGGCGGAACAGCAGCGTTCCCTCCTCGAAGGAAAGGCAGTAAGTGGACACGTGGTCGGGCCCGAGCGCGATCGCGCGACGGAGCGTGTCGATCCAGGTGTCGAGGCCCTGGAAGGGCACGGCGTAGATCAGGTCGATGCTGATGTTCGAGAAGCCCGCATCCCGCGCCATCGCGAAGGCGCGCGTCGCCTGCGCGGCGTCAGTCTTACGCTCGAGCACCGCCAGCGCACGGGGGTCGAATCCCTGCACACCGAGGCTGAGGCGGTTTACCCCGCCGTCCCGCCACGCGGCGAGCCTGGCCTCATCGGTGCTCGCGGGGTTCGCCTCGAGGGTCACCTCGGCGTCGGGCGCCACGTTGAAGTTGGCGCGGATGAACTCGAGGAAGCGGGAGGCCAGGTCGGCGGGCAGCAGGCTTGGCGTCCCGCCTCCGAGGTAGACCGTTTCCACCTGCTGGAACGGAAACCGTTCGCGTGCAAAGATCAGCTCCCGCTCCAGCGCGTCGATGTAGTCGGGCATCAGGCGATCCATTCCGGCGTAGGCGTTGAAGTCGCAGTAGCCGCACTTGTGCCGGCAGAAGGGGATGTGCAGGTACAGGTGCCGAAAGGCGTGCAGCTCTTGTCCTCCCGATTCATGGGGAGGTGGCTGTTGTCCTCCCCATTCATGGGGAGGTGGCGGGCGCAGCCCGCCGGAGGGGCTACCGGACTCGCTCCGCGAGTCCGGATTCTGGTCAGACACCCTTGATCGAGTACCGCTGGCCGCGCGCGGCATCGAGCTCGCGCCTGAGGTGATCGACCGCCTCACGCTCGTTCGGGACCAGCTCGCGGATCCGCTGCGCCATGCGGTCCTCGGTGCGCGCGATCTGCCTGCCGATCTGCTCGACGTTGGCATTCTGCGTCCGGTATCGCTCGCGCTTGCGCCACAGCCGGGCGTGTTCCTCTCGCAGTCCGGCGACGGACCGCCGTACCTGGCAGTCGAGGCACATACCGTCGCGCGTCTGCGCGCTGGAGACCTGCTTGCCGCAGGCGCGACAGAAGATCAGGAGGGAGCTCACTTCAGGTCAACCACCGCCGCCTTACTCAATTCCCGCAATCGCTCCGGCTGAATCTCGAAGACCGAGTCCGGCCGGCCGGCGGCGGCCCAGACCGAGGTGTAGGCGAGAAGGTCCCGATCCATGAACACCGGGACGTCGGTGGCGTGGGCGAAGGGCGGCACGCCGCCGATCGCGTATCCGGTCGCCTCGCGAGCGACGGCGGCGTCGGCTTTGGTTACAGGAGTTCCCGCTTCTGCGCCGAGGCGGGACTCGTCGAGGCGGTTGGCTCCGCTCACCAGCGCGACGACCGGTCTGCCGCCGGCGACGAACACCAGAGACTTCACGATCTGTCCGACCTCGCATCCCACCGCCCGCGCCGCATCCGTGGCCGTGCGCGTTCCCTCGGGAAACTTGCGCACGCTCACGTCCAGGTCAACCCCGGCCAGCCATTCTTCAAATCGCGACACCGCCACATTTATACGGGGTCCCCGCGAGATCGCAGGCCAGCGGCTCGGGTCGCGCTCCGATCTCGTGGGGTGTAGCGATAGGTAGTGTTGTGCGTCGTGCTTCAGCCGACCCGGGTCGTGGTGACCGGCGCCGCGGGCTTCATCGGCTCGCATCTCTGCGAGCGGCTGCTCGCCGACGGTCACCAGGTGGTGGGCGTCGACAGCTTCACCGATTACTACGAACGCTCGCGCAAAGAGAGGAACCTCGAGGGCGCCCGCGCCCACCAGAACTTCACTCTCGAAGAGGTCGACATCGCGGACGGCGATGTCCGCCGTGTCCTTCCCGGCGCGAAGGTCGTCTTCCACCTGGCCGGTCAGCCGGGGGTCAGGCCAAGCTGGGGTCCCCACTTCGACCGCTACGTGCACGACAACATCGTCGCGACCCAGCGGTTGCTCGAGAGCCTGCGCGAGGTCGACCTCGACCGTTTTGTCTTCGCCTCCAGCTCGTCCGTGTACGGCAACGCGGAGGTGTTTCCCACCAAGGAATCGACGCTGCCGCGGCCGATATCACC
>DATKFA010000359.1:0-8645 GCA_035511715.1 Candidatus Acidiferrum sp.
CGCGTAGAAGAGATCTTCTTTGGTGGGGAAGTAGTTGAAGACGGAGACCTCGGAGACGTTTGCCTCACGTGCCACCTCCGTGACCGCGACCCGATCGAAGCCGCGCTCCGCGAACAGGCGCCGAGCTGCCTCGTAGATCGCCTGCCGCGTCTGCTGCTTCTTGCGCTGTCGCAGGCCCAGCTCTGTCGCCACACGTCCAGTGTACACGAAATAGCTTAATCTGCTATATTATTTAAGTCACTAAAGAAATACAGCGGCACAAGGAGGCTGGACGGTGAATCTCTATTCGGTCGCGTTGTTCGCGCACATCGTCGGTGCGATTCTCGTTTTCGTGCTGCTTACGATCGAGGGCCTGGGCCTGCGCTTCGGCTTCGACTACGCGCAGCTCAACCGCGTGCTGGGTCCCGTCTCAGCGCTGCTCATCCTGGTACCCGGGCTGTACATGATGGCGGCGCAGTGGGGCTGGGCCGGCTGGATCGTCACCGGCATCGCTTCATACGCAGTGATCGCCGGCGTCGGCGCGTACACGGGGATCAGCGTCATGCGCGGACGCATGAACCGGCGCACGGCGGCGGCGTCGTGGCTGGTGCGGATCGGAATGGCGCTCGGGGTCGCGTTCGTGATGACGGTGAAGCCGTCATTGCTCATCTCCCTCGCGGCCGTGGTTGTCGGCGCAGTGCTGGGAGCGGCAGCCGGCGCGTTGTTGCGCCGGGAGGTGGTCGCGGCATGAATTCAGAAGGCGCGGGCAGCGCGTCCGGGTCGGGCTCCGCCCGCAGTGCTGTGCCCGCCCTCCAAGTCGCTCCCCGACAGGACTCGCGCCGGTGGGTTGCGCTCGCCTTCATCGCGGTCGCGCAGCTCATGATCGCGCTCGACGCCACCATCGTGAACATCGCCCTGCCCTCCGCTCAGCGGGCCCTCGGAGCGTCCGACGCGGACCGGCAGTGGGTGATCACCGCTTACACGCTCGCGTTCGGCGGCTTGCTCCTGCTGGGCGGACGGGTCGCGGATCTCCTCGGCCGCAAGCGGGCGTTCCTCATCGGCCTCGCGGGGTTCGCCCTGGCCTCGGTCGTCGGAGGCTCGGCACCAAACTTCGAAATCCTCGTCGCGTCGCGCGCGGTGCAGGGGGCGTTCGCGGCGCTGCTCGCCCCGACCGCGCTGTCGCTGCTCGCGGTCGCGTTCACGGAGCCGAAAGAGCGGGCCACCGCCTTCGCCGTGTACGGCTCGATCGCCGGCAGCGGCGCGGCGATCGGGATGCTCCTCGGTGGCGTGCTGACGCAGTACTTCAGCTGGCGCTGGTGCCTGTACGTGAACCTGCCGATCGCGCTCGTCGCCGGGGTCGGCGGATGGGTCTACGTCTCGGGCTCGGATGCGCGGGGCCGCGGATCGCTCGACCTTCTCGGGGCTGCGCTCGCCGGCGCCGGCCTGGTCGCAATCGCGTACGCGTCGTCCTCGCAGTCTGCCCTGCTCTTCGCCGCGGGCGGCGCGCTGCTCGGCCTGTTCGTGGTGCGCGAATCGCGGACCACAGCGCCGCTTCTGCCGCTTCACATCCTGGCCGACCGCGTGCGCGCCGGCGCCTACATCTCGGTCGGCCTCGCGCTCGCGGGAATGTTCGGCGCGTACCTGTTCCTCACCTACTACCTGCAGGCCGTCCTCCATTACTCGCCGCTGCAGGCAGGCGCCGCCTTCCTGCCGATCACCGTCGGGTCGCAGTCCGCGTCATGGCTGATCGCGCGCAGGCTGATGCCGCGGGTGCCGCCGCGCGCCTTAATGGTCCCCGGCGCCCTGGTGACAGCGGCGGGCCTCGCGCTGCTCACCCAGCTCCACGTCGACAGCGGCTACGCGACCGTCGTCCTGCCCGCGGAGCTTCTGCTCGGTGCCGGGCTGTCGACCATGATGGTGCCCGCCTTCAGCACGGCCACCCGCGGCGTGGAGCCGCGACAGGCGGGCGTGGCGTCGGCGGTCGTGAATGCCACGCAGCAGGTGGGCGCGTCCCTGGGCACGGCCGTCCTGAACTCGATCGCGGTCGCCGCCACGGCGGCGTTCGTGGGTCCGCGGCCGGTCGCCATCGTCCACGGTTTCGCCCAGGCCACCGCGGTGGGCGCCGGGATCATGCTCGTAGCCGCCCTGGTCGCCGGCGTGCTGATCAACGCCCCGCGCCCTCAGCTCCCCTCAACCCCGCGATAGTCGCGACTATCCACGCTCGCGCCCTTCCAAGGCTCGCGTCAGTCGCGACTATGGCGACTTTTTCCCCTTGACAGCCGCTGACCCGCCCAGTATTCTACTCATCAGTTAATTAGCTAGATGGAAAACTATGGCGGCTGATCACCTGAGCGTCACCTTTGCAGCCCTCGCCGATCCCACCCGGCGAGCGATCCTGGCGCGTCTTGCCAAGGGCGAGGCCTCGGTCACGGAGCTGGCCAAACCGTTCGACCTGAGCCTTCCCGGCGTCTCCAAACACCTGAAAGTGCTGCAGCGCGCGGGCCTGATCACGCAGAGCCGGAACGCCCAATGGCGTCCGTGCCGGCTCGAGCCGGCGCGCCTCAAGGAAGCGTCCGAGTGGGTGGGGGAGTACCGCGGGTTCTGGGACGAGAGCTTCCAGCGCCTCGACGAAGTTTTGCAGGATCTGATTCAGAAGGAGAAACACGACCATGAAGGGAGAGAAGACAGTGCCGAAGACTGAGTACACGATCGAGCCGGGCAGGCAGGAAATCATCTCGACGGTCGTCCTGGACGCGCCGCGCGAGCTGGTGTTCAAGGCCTACACGGACCCGAAGCTGTTCGCGCAGTGGTGGGGTCCGCGCCGGTACGAGAACAGGATGGAGAAGTTCGACATACGGCCGGGCGGCGAGTGGCGCGTTGTGCAGCGCGGAGCCGACGGCAGCGAATATCCATTCCGCGGAGTCACCCATGACGTGACCCCAGGCGAGCGCATCTGCCAGACGTTCGAGTACGAGCCGATGGCAGGCCACGTGGCGCTGCAGACGGCGACATTCGAAGAGCTCGGGAACAAGACGCGCCTCACCGCGCAGATCGTGTTCCAGTCGGTGTTGGACCGCGACGGTATGGTCGCGTCGGGCATGAAGTCCGGCGCGGACGAGTCGATGGAGCGGCTCCAGGAGCTGCTCGACACGCTGAAGTCGGGAAAGTGACCCGAGGCCCCGAACAACAGGAAATACTCGGAAGGGCGCGGCCGCACGACGGTCGCGCCCGCCGAGGAACGTCGGCAAATTCAGTGACGCCGGCGCCACGATCGCCGGCCAATGGGAGTTCCTGAAAGATGGCACCAGCTCGGAAGTCGACTTCGACCTCACCCACACCAAAGTTCGCATCTAGCCCTGAGGCTTACATAGCGTCGGCGCCCAGAGCCGCGCAGCCCCACCTGCGTCAGCTCCGCGCGCTCATCCGTCAGCTCGCGCCTGAAGCCGAGGAGAGGATCAGCTACGGGATCGTCGGCTACTTCTATCCCACCCGGATGATCTATTTCGGCGGCCACGCCAAGCACGTCGCGCTGTATCCAGCCGGAGACGCCAAGGGACTTGAGAAATATCTCTACGGCGCTTCGACGCTGCGCTTCCCACTCGACGAGCCTCTGCCGGTCGCGAAGATCAAGTCGCTG
Source organism: Candidatus Acidiferrum sp. (assembly GCA_035511715.1). Taxonomy (GTDB): domain Bacteria; phylum Chloroflexota; class Dormibacteria; order Dormibacterales; family Dormibacteraceae; genus 40CM-4-65-16. The sequence goes on from DATKFA010000359.1 coordinate 3,617, forward strand.
ATCAGGTCCCGGGTCAAGGAGTACGAGGCCGCCGCGAAGGGGAAACGAACTGCGGCAGCCGCTCGCGGTCACCGGAGCGCTCGATCAAAGTCATAAGCCTTCGTTCTCGGGTCTCTTCTCGCTTCGCGCTCATCACCCAGAACGCCGCGGTCTTGCGATAGGACGGCGGCTGCGCCTCGAAAAACGTCCAGGCGCGCTTGTGCTTGCGGAACTCCGCCTCGCGCGCAGCGTCGAACCCGCGAGACCGGTTCTCATATGAATAGATTCGGGAACGAGCTTCATCGCGCTTCTCGAATGCGGCGCGGCCCGCCGGGTGGACGAGGCCGTCTCGCTCGAGCTCGGCGAACCTCCTGATGTTGATCGCGCTCCACACGCTTCGCTTACGACGGGGAGTGATCCGCTGCGCGGAGCGGTCGTCGTCGAGCGAGTAGCGGACGCTGTCGATCCATCCGAAGCAAAGCTCCTGGTCCACGACCTCCTGCCAGGTGACCGACGGGCGGCCGGTGCGTTTGCGGTGATAGCCAAGCCACAGCTCGCCGGCGGTCGCATGGTTCTTCTCGAACCACGCCCGCAGCTGAGCGGGAGTCTCGAAGAAGATGACGTTCTCAGGAGTCGGCACTGCTTTTCCGGAATCCGTAAGTTAAGGCATCCTTACCGGCGTGAACGTCGCACGGGGCGGGCGCCGCAGGATCTACAACGAGCTGGCCGGGTCGAGCCTCGGCCGCCTCGAGGCCATCTCCGATGGGATCTTCGCGGTCGGAATGACCCTGCTGGTCCTCGGGCTCGCAGTGCCGACCGTCAACCTCGTGAGGTCCGAAACCGACCTCCTGACGCAGCTCGGCAACCTGGCGCCCGCGCTGGTCACGTACTTCTTGAGCTTCCTAACGTTGGGCATCTTCTGGGTTGGCCAGCAGACGCAGCTGAGCCAGGTCGAACGTGCCAACCGCACGTACAGCTGGATCCATCTGATCTTTCTTCTGTCGGTGACGCTGGTGCCGTTTTCGACGCAGCTGCTCGCGCGGTTTCACTGGTCGCGTGTTGCGCTGATCTTCTACTGGCTGAACATCTTCGTGATGGGAACCACTCTGCTCATCGCGGCCGAGTATGGCGCCCGGGCGCGCCTGTTCCCGGCGGACCAGGTGAAGACGCTTCTGCACCTGGTTCGGCGGCGGATTTACGCGGCGCAGAGCCTGTACTTGATAGCGGCCTTGTTGTCGGTGTGGGACACGCACTGGAGCATCGCCATGATCGTGGCCATCCAGCTCAACTTCGCGCTGGCGCCGCCGATCCCGTTCCTGCGCGAGATCTGAGGGCCTCCACGTTCGGATCGTCCGGACCAACCGCGTTCTCCGCCCTCGAAAACCCCGGATAGTCCGGACTATCCGAGGGTTGCGGGGTGGAAGGCCCCGGACCGATCAATAGAATTTGCCGCGCTGTGATCCAGGACCAGGCAAAGGCCCCCCGCGGAGCGCTCAGCGGCAAGGTCGCGGTCGTGGTCGGAGGCGCGAGTGGCATCGGCCGAACTGTGGCGCGGGCGCTGGCTCAGCAGGGCGCCCGTGTTGTGATCGCCGACTTCGACGCCGAGCGGTTGGAGCGTACCGTCGCGGAGATCCTCCATCTCGGCAGCGCCGACGCCGCGCTGGCCCTTCCGACCGACGTCCGCAGCGACTCTTCGGTCCGCTCCCTCGCCGCGGACACCCTCAAGGCGATGGGCGGCGTGGACGTCCTGGTCAACATGGCCGGGGTGTTTCTCAAGGGACCGATCGACCGCATCAAGCCAGGTGACTGGAAGTGGATGCTCGAGACCAACCTGCTGGGCACGGTGCGCACGACGCTGGCATTTCTGCCCCACATGTTGGAGCGCGGCCGGGGCCACATCGTCAACGCGATCAGCACCGGTGACTCGCCCGTGACCGTCGCGTACGACAGCGGTGCGGCGGCGGTTGCCGCGTTCACCAAAGGTCTCGCCGCGGAGGTGGAAGGCAAGGGCGTCCGCGTTTCCCTCTACGCGATCGGCCCCGACGGTCCCCGCATCGGCAGCAACACCCGCTCGCGGGGCATGGGCCGGATCCTTCACCCCGCTGACGATCTCGAAGAAGCCTCGACTCCGAATGGAAAGGTCGTCGACGAGCTGATCGGGATCATCGACCGATGAACGTCCCGACCGACCTCCTCTCCAGCATCGGCATCTGCGTCGGCTTCGCGGCGCTGATCGCCGCGGTGACGTGGCGCTTCCGGCAGCCGCTGATCATCGCCTACCTCGCGACCGGGGTGATCATCGGCCCGATCGGCCTCGGGTTCATCAAGAACCAAGCCAGCATCTCGACTGTCGCCGAGATCGGACTGATACTGCTGCTCTTCGTCATCGGCCTCGAGATCGACCTGCGCAAGATGGCCGCCGGCGGCGCCGCCGTCCTGCTCACGGGCGCTCTGCAGGTCCCGATCTGCGTGGCGCTCGGCCTCGCCTTCTTCTACCTCTTCGGCGTGCAGAACGGACCGCACGACTACGCGCTCCTGTATCTCGCCGCATGCATGAGCCTGTCCAGCACGCTCGTCGTGGTCAAGATCCTGAACGACAAGTTCGAGCTCGACACCCTTCCGGGCCGGATCACGCTCGGTGTGCTGGTCATACAGGACCTGTGGGCGGTCGCGATGCTGGCCGTGCAGCCCAACCTCGTCAACCCGAACCTGGTCCCCCTTCTCGGATCGCTTTGGCGCGGCGCGCTGCTCGTGGTGGGCGGCTTCGCGATCTCGAAGTACGTGCTGCCTCAGCTGTTCCGCATGGTCGCCAAAGCGCCCGAGCTGGTGCTGGTCTCGGCGCTGGGCTGGTGCTTCTTCCTCGCCGGAGCGGCGAGCCTGATCGGACTGTCGCGCGAGATGGGCGCCTTGATCGCGGGCGTGAGCCTGTCGACCTTCCCCTACAACTACGACGTCGTGGCGAAAGCCGTGAGCATCCGCGACTTCTTCGTCACGTTGTTCTTCGTCGCGCTCGGTATGCAGATCACCATCCCCAGCCTCAAGGTGCTGGAGCTGGCTCTCATCGCCTCTGCCTTCGTGATCGTCAGCCGCATCGTCGTCGTGCCGATCCTCTACGCGCTGCGCCTCGGTTTGCGCACGAGCATCGTGCCGGCCATCAACCTCGCCCAGGTGAGCGAGTTCTCCATCGTCATCGCTTCGCTGGGCGTGACCCTGGGCCAGATCAAGCAGGACGTGCTGACGATCGTCATCATCACGTTCGCGGTCACGTCGGTGGTCTCGACGTACATGATCAACTTCAGCCATCGCATACAGGCGGTCCTGACGTCTTTCTTCAAGGCCATCGGTCTGAAGGACCTCGACGCCGGCCGTGAGGAGCTCGCCGAGGAGCTGCATCAGCCGGTGATCTTTCTCGGCTTCTTCCGCGACACGAGCTCGATCCTCTATGAGTTCGAGCATGAGGGCACGGCCAAGGAGGCTCGCGAGTTCGTCGAGAAGATCCTCGTCATCGACTTCAACCCGACGGTGCTGCGCGAGCTGCGGAGGAAGAAGATCAAGTGCATCTACGGCGACATCGCGCACTCCGACACGCTGCGCCACGCCGGCGTGGAGCACGCGACGCTTGTCGTCTCCAGCATCACCGACGACGTGCTGCGCGGAACCAGCAACCTGCGCCTGATGAAGACGGTGCACAACCACGCTCCCAACTCGCACGTGGTGCTGACGACCGAGCACATCCCGCAGGCGCTGCACTTCTACGAGGAGGGGGCCGACTTCGTGTTCATTCCCCGCCTGTACTCCGCGGCCGCGTGCGCCCGCATCCTGCGGAAGGGCCTCGCCGGCGGGTTCGACGAGGTCCGCTCCCAGGCGATCGAGCACCTTTCCCGGCGCCAGGAGGTCCTCGCGTGAGGTTTCGCAGCCGCCTGTCGTAACGGCGGCCCGTATTCTCGCGATGTGGAGATCGCACGCCTGAGCCCACTCGAATCCCTGGCCGCGGCCTACGTCCGCTCGATTCCAGAGAACCCCGCCGACGAGGGGCTTTTCGGCCCCAGCAGCATCGTATGGCGGGTCAACCGCGACCGGTGCTTCCCGCTCGCGGGGATGCGCTCGCTCATGGTCCAGGCGCTGCATCCGCTGGCGATGGCCGGCGTGGCCCAGCACAGCACCTGGAAGCAGGATCCGTTCGGCCGGCTCGCGGCGACGAACAGCTACTTGCTGACCACGACCTACGGCGACACGGCATCGGCGCTCGCGGCCGCGGCGTGGGTGCGCAAGGTCCATGTCCACGTCCGCGGCACCGACCCGGAAACCGGGCTGCCCTACAGCGCGGAGGACCCGGCTCTGCTGCTGTGGGTCCATGCGGGCATGGTCGACTCGGTCGTCGACGTGGTGCAGCGCTACGGCCGCCCGATCGAGGCCGCAGACGCCGACCCGTACGTCGCCGAGATGGTCAAATTCGCGGAGATCGTCGGGGTGCCGCGCGAGCAGGTGCCCTCGTCCGTGAAGTCGCTCCGCGAGTACCTCGAATCGGTCGAGCTTCGCCGGGCGACGCCCGCGGCCAGGGAGGCGATCGCCATAGTGCTCGACCCTCCAGGCCTCGACGCCGAGACGCGTGACCTGTGGCACGACCTGAGCCAGGTCGCCGTGGGTACGCTCCCGGACTGGGCCCGCGAGATGTACGGCTTCGACGCTCCACCCCGCGAGGCGATGGAGCGGGAGCCGGTCCGCCAGCTGCTCGGCGCGCTCGATCTCGCGTTCGAGTCGCTGCCCGGCGTGCTCGAGGCCCGCCAGCGGATCGAGCTGCGTACGAGGCGGTGAGCGCCGCCACCTCGGCCATCCGGGAGTCGCGTGTCGGCCGAGGCGCGGCCCTGGCCAGGCTTGCATTGCGCATCGGCGGCCGTTACGTCGCCCGCTCGCCACGACTGATCTTCGCCTCGGTCGAGCGCCGCAAGGAGCTGCGCCACGACCTCGCGTTCCGCACCGCCGACGACGTCGCCGAAGAGCTCGGCGCGATGAAAGGCGTGCTCATGAAGCTCGGTCAGATGGCGAGCTA
>DATKFA010000360.1:0-17002 GCA_035511715.1 Candidatus Acidiferrum sp.
TTCCCGGTCGTATTCGCGTTCGCGCTCGTCTTCACGCGAAAGATGGAAGCTGCGTACACCGCGCTCGCGTGCGAGGCGTACGCGGCGGCCTGCTTCCTCACCGCGACCGTGCAGGATGAGACCGACTACAAGGTGCTCGTCATGCGCCTGATCGTGATCGCCGCGCTGGGATTCCTCGGCAACTACTACTTCCGCATCCAGCGCGACCGGCTGGCTCGCCTGTCCAAGAGCGAGAGCGCAGCCTGATGGGAATCGTGGACCGGCTCAAGGTCATCCTGGCCAAGGGCGCGAACGTAGCGCTCGCGCCCGCGCCAGATCCGCGGGTTACGCACCTGACGACGCATCAGAAGCAGCTCGCTCTGTTGAACCAGGTGATCAAGGCCGGGGAGCAGGTGGCCGCCGCGAAGGAGCGGCTCAAAAGCACCGTGGACGGTGTGCGCGCGAAGCTGCCCGGCATGGAGGAGTCGGCGCGCAACGAGCTTCGCACGGGACACGAGGCGGCAGCACGTCTGGCGCTCCAGCGCCGGCAGGTCGTGGCCGGCGAGCTGGCAACCCTCGAGAGGCAGCTCGCCGAGGTCGAGAAGGAAGAGTCCGCGCTGGCGATGATCGAGCAGCGCCTGTCCGGCCAGATCGAGGCGTTCGCCGCCCGCCAGGAGGTGATCAAGGCGCGCTACAGCGCGGCCGAAGCGCAGGTCCGCATCAACGAGGCGATGACGGGGGTGTCCGAGGACTTCGCCGACCTGACCGCAGCGCTCCATCGCGCGGAGCAGACGACCGAGGACATGCAGGCGCGCGCGACCGCCATCGACCGGCTCGTGCAGGAAGGCGACCTGGAATCGATCGGTTTCGCGGCCGGCTCAGACGCGATCGACGCCCGGTATCAGACTCTTGGCGCCGACGACGAGGTCGAGCGCCGGCTCAACGCGCTGAAGGAGCTGGATTAGTTACAGACAGCTGGTCGAGCCGGCTCGCCACGAGCTCGAACCCGTGGTGAAGGCGCCGGTAGTACGTCGGGCGCGACATGTGCAGCCTCTCCATGATCAGCTCGTGGCTGCCGGCCTTCTTGACGTAGTAGTCGAGCAGCAGGTGACCGGACTCTGCGTCGCGCGGTGAGGTGGAAGCGGCGAGCTCACCGATCACGTCGATGAGCAGCGCCCGCAGCTCGATCGCCGCCGAGTCACCCTTCGCCACGACCGGCAGGCGAGCGAGCGGGCTGCGGCCCAGCGCTTCGGGTGTGCCGAGGTCGTCCAGCGCGGCGCGGACGAGCTGCTCTCGCGCCGTGCTGTCGGGGTCCAGCGTCCATCGCTCCGCGATCAAGGCCTCCGGGATGAGGACGTACGGCTCGATGACCGCGCCTGGAAGGCCCGCGCGCAGCAGGCGTCCCATGAGCCAGCTCAGCATGGTCGAGGCGATGATCGCCCCTGCCCAGAGCGACGGACCCCAGTCGGTCCCGGCAGGGCGCGCCGAAAGGTCGACCATGTACGCCAGCGCAAACGTCCCACCGATGAGCGCGGTCAGCGACGCCGACGGGCGGCCCGGGCGGCGAGAGGTCCACAACAGCCAGGCGTCCGCGATGACACCCGCGGCGAACGGCACGGGCAGCAGGTAGAAGTGGCCCTTGGTGATGGTGACGAAGAGGCCGTTGAGGGTGAACACAAAGGTGAGCGATCCGGGACGCAGCCGGAACGCGCTGTTCAGCAGCAGCCCCGCGCCGGCCAGGATCGCAGCCTGCGCCAACAACGCGGCCATGCCGATGTTTTCGCGCACCCAGCCGACCGCCGCGTCGCGAAACACGTAGTCCTTCGCCGGCCACGGGTCGATCAGCGGGTGCGCAAACTGCGTCGCGAACGTCACCGAGGAGAGGAGGAGGGCGGCGGACATCAACGCCATCGGGCTCGCAACTGTCTCGCCCCTCCGGGTGGCGGCACGCAGCGGCCCGCTGACGACCACTGCCGCCGCAGCCATCTCGATGAGGTGAGGCGGCGTGAAAAGGGCCTCCAGACCAAGGCCGCCGGCGCCGAAGGCTGGGGTCCACAGTGCATCGTCGAGGAGCCAGGCCGCCCCGAAGATGAGCAGCGCCGCGAAAGTGCCAGTTTCGCCGTCCGGCAGTGCACGATTCCAGGCGCGCCCGGCGGCGAGCCCCGTGGCGAACCCGGCGAATAGATAGAGCGTCAGCAAGGACCAGGAGGCGACGACGATGGTCCTTCCGGCTCCGGCTGTCGACTGGAGGACGACCCCCGGCTGATGCACGTACGCGTACGCCACCACGTAAGCGCCGAGCACGAAACCAGTCGACAGGACGATGACGACCGCGTCGACCAGGCGCGGTTCTTCGACCAGGCGCCGAATGATCTTCATCCTCCCACCCGGCGCAAACGATAACCCGCCGCTAAACGGTTGCGGCCGCCACCCCGAGCAAACGTTAGGGCTGCGGGGACGCGGAGAACTTGTTCGTCACGCCCTGCTCGGCGTGGATCACGTGCATCACGGCATTGATGAGCGCCAGGTGGGAGAACGCCTGAGGGAAGTTCCCGAGGTGCCGGCCGCTGCGCGGGTCGATCTCCTCGGCGTAGAGCTGCAGCGGGCTGGCGTAGGACAGCAGCTTCTCGCACAGCTCTCGCGCTCGGTCCAGCTCGCCGATCTCGCAAAGAGCGGAGACGAGCCAGAACGAGCAGATGGTGAAAGTCCCCTCCTCACCCTGCATCCCGTCGTCGGTTTCCTCGGTGCGGTAGCGCAGCACCATTCCGTCCACGGTCAGCTCTTCGGCGATCGCGAGCACGGTCGCGCGGACGCGCGCATCCTCGGGCGGAAGGAAGCGGACGAGCGGTATCAGCAGGACAGACGCGTCGAGCGCCTTTGAGCCGTAGTGCTGGACGAACACGCCCCGCTCGTCGACTCCGCGAGCGAGGATGTCGGCCTTGATCTCGTCCGCGATCGTCTGCCAGGTCCTTGCGAGCCCCATGTCGCCGTGCATCTCGGCCAGGCGCGCGCCCCGGTCCATCGCGACCCAGCACATGAGCTTCGACGACGTGAAGTGTTTCGGCTCGCCGCGCACCTCCCAGATGCCTTGGTCCGGCAGCTTCCAGTTCTCGATCGCGCACTCCACGGCCCGCTTGAGGATCGGCCACACGACCTCGGGCAGGTAGTCGCGCGACTTCGTGTGCAGATAGACGGAATCGAGGACGGCGCCCCACACGTCGTGCTGCTGCTGCGCGAAGGCGGCGTTGCCGACCCGCACCGGCTTCGAAGCCTCGTAGCCGCTGAGGTGGTCGACCATCTTCTCGGTCAGCTCGTGCTCGCCGCCGATCCCATACATGATCTGCAGGTCCTTCTTCCCCGCCGCGACGTCTGCGACGAAGTAGAAGAAGTCGTTCGCCTCGCGATCGAAGCCGAGCGTATAGAGGCCCCAGAGCATGAACGTCCCGTCGCGGATCCACGTGTACCGGTAGTCCCAGTTGCGCTCGCCGCCGATGGTCTCCGGCAGCGACGTGGTCGGCGCCGCGAGAAGCGCGCCGGTCGGGCTGTACGTCAGGCCCTTCAGCGTCAGGGCGCTGCGCTGCAGGTAGCCCTGCCACGGGTGCTCTGGAAAATCGCCGCGGTTGATCCACTCGCGCCAGAACTCGGCCGTGCGCTCGACGCGCATGAACGCTTCGTCGACGCTCGGGGGCGCGGGGTGCTCCGCCCAGTACTCCTTGCCCGTGGAGTGGCGCGACCGCGGCCAGACCATCGCCACGTACGCCCGCTCGCCCTGGCGCAGCACCTTGGTCGCGTGCGCTCCCGGGCCTTCGAAGCCGACGCGAAGGTCGGTGACCAGCCGGATCGGCACCTCGTCCGCCCCGCCGCTGGCGATCGCCTCGTAGTAACCGGTCCCCGCGTACTCCCACTTCGCGGCCGTCTGGCCGTAGTCGAAGACGGGCTGGCAGTCGACGCTCAGCTCGACGCTTCCCACGACGCACCGCGCCGTGCGCAGCAGTATGTGCTCGGCCTCGTAATCCGACGGCGGACGGCGATAGGTGCCGGAGCGACGCTGGCTGTGGTACCAGGGCCCGATGCACATCGCATCGCGCACGATGAGCCACCCCGTCCGCGTGCGCCAGGTCGTCTCCAGGACCAGGGTGCCCGGAAGGTAGCGGCGGCCGGCCGGGACCTGCACGCCCGTCGGCCCGAAGCGGAAGCTGCCCGCCGCGCGGTCGAGCATGGCGGCGAAAACGCTTGGGCTGTCCGCGCGCGGGAGGCACATCCACTCGACGCGGCCGGTCGGAGCGATCAGGCAGTTGACCTCGCAGTCGGACAGGAACGCGTAGTCCGCGATCGGCGGGAACGGGCTGGCGACGCGAGGCGCATCGACCTGCGGCCCGATGTCGGGGACGGCGTGGTAACCGTCACCGTTGACCGCGGGTCCGATTGACCGGCCGAGATCGGACGGGCGCGCTTTTCTGGCCATCCCCAGCTATCCCTCCCGTGAGGATATGCCGATGAGCGCCTGTCTGATGCGCTCAAAAACCTCGTCCGGCGTCCCCACGCCGTCGATCTCGTGGATCGGAAGGCCTTGCTTTCGATAATGGTCGAGCACCGCCTCGGTCAGCTTGTGGTACTCGCGCATCCGCTCCTCGATCGATTGGCGGTTGTCGTCGGTGCGCCCTTCCACCTGCGCGCGATGGAGCAGGCGGTCGACCAGGGCCTCTTCGGGGACCGCCAGGGCCACGATGAAGTCGACCCTGTGCCCCTCGCCTGCGAGCATGGAATCGAGCGCCCGGGCCTGGGCGACGGTGCGGGGAAAGCCGTCGAGCAGGGCGCCCCGCCCGGCCTCGGCCTCGGGCAGGCGCCGGCGGACGGTGTCGACGATGAGCCGGTCGGGGACAAGGTCCCCGGCGGCCATGATTCTGGCCACCTCCTTCCCCAACGGCGTGCCCTTCGCGACCTCGGAGCGGAGGATGTCGCCGGTCGAGAGGTGGTTGAGGTGCAGGTCCTTCTCGAGCCGCATCGCCTGCGTGCCCTTTCCGCTTCCGGGCGGGCCGAAGATGATCCCGATCATGCGGGCAGACGTATCTTGCGCCGCCGGCGCCACCACGTCTTGGCGTGCTCCGCAAGGAGATCTTTGATGGCCGGATCGGGGCCTGAGGGCTCGCCTTCCTCGCTGAGCGCAAGCCAGCGCCGGGTGATCTCCACGTAGAGGTCGGCCTCGGTCCATCCGGGCAGCTGCTCGAGCACCTTGTGGCGTCGGATCGCCTCGGCGATCGGATGGTAGACATGGTCGTACCAGCTCGCCGCCGCCTCCTGCAGCGGCACGTCGCGGCCCTGCTCGAGGGACATGAAATAGCGATGCCCGAGGATGTGCTGCATGATCTCGTCGTAGCGCCCGAGGCGGCTGCATTCGAGCCTGGCCTGTGGCCTGGTGCGATGCAGCTGCGTCTCCTGGAGGAAGGCCGAATATTCGGCCGCGCGCAGGAGCGTGTGCGTGTCGGCTTCCGAGGGCAAGGGCGCTCGGGTGCGGACATTGATGACGCGGGCACGGATCGTCGGACGTTCCAGCGCCCGCGCGACCGAAACTCGACGATGGCCGTCGATCACGTAGTACTTGTCGTCGACCCTGTACACATCGATGGGCGGCACGTCGGTCGCGACCATCGCGGCATACACGTTGACCCAGCGGTCCCGAAGGCGGGGGTTGAGCGGCAAGAAGTTGGCGTCGAAGTCGACAGTCTTGGATTCAGGGGCGACCGAACCCGCGATCTTGTCCAGCGGAATGTCCTCCACGCCGCCGTAGGACTTGCCTTCGAATCCGGCGGCCTGGAGGCTCGCCGCGATCGAATGCAGCCGCGTAGCTCGGCGGGTGAGGATGGAACGAATCGCCCGCCTGAATGCCTTCGCGCGCGCAGCATTGAAGTCCGCCAGGGCCCACGTCCGCTCGATCTCCACGCGAGCGGATGGTAGTGCCTGCGCTCAGCACCTGCCTTACCGGTTTCCGTCTATGTTCTTGCAGTTGCGATCAGTGCGTTCGCTGCGGGGCAACACGATGGCCGGATGGGAGCTGATGGCCGCGGGCGGCGCCGCGGTCCTGGGTCTGTTGCTTCGGCTGACAGGGTTCACGTCCATCCCCTACCGGGCGCCCAACCCTGACGAATGGAACTGGACATGGTCCGGCCTGAGCCAGCTGGAGGGCATGCCGCCCACGGCGTGGACACTCTTCTGGAAGGCATATCCACCGGATGTGCTGCAGGCCCCCCCGCCACCGTATATCGAGCCGCTGGTCCACCCGTGGGTGGACGCACCTCCGCTGTTCAGTTGGATCATCGGACTGGCGGGCTGGCTCGGCGGCGATCGCACGCTGCTCGACGCGATCAACGATCCCAAGCCCCGCCTGATTGGGATCGCGCTGAGCATCGTCGCGCTGGTGCTCGTTTACGTGCTGGGACGGGCCGTGCTCGGCATCGGGCCGGCGGTGGCCGGGGTGTGGCTGCTGGCGGTCAGCCCCATCCCCGTTCTCCTCGACCGGCTGGTGGCGGCCGAGCAGCTGCTTGCGGTGCTGCTTCTGGCCTCCACGATCGCGGTGCTCCATCTGCGCGAGGATCAGCCGGATCGCCGCTGGCTGTGGTTGCTGCTCGCCGCATCCGCCATCGCTCCCGCCGTGAAAGCACCCGGTCTGGTCGTCGGACTCTCCGGCGCGCTGCTCCTGCTGGGCAGCCGGCAGTTTCGCCTCGCCGGTCTGACCGCAGCGGTCACAGCCGGAGCTCAGGTGGTGGTCCTGGGCTATGAGGCGACGCTCAACTGGCCGGCCTACGTCGCCGAGGTCGCCATGCGCGGCAGCCAGCTGAGTGGCTTCACCGGTCTTCGCTTCATCACCAACACCACCGGCTTCGACCACCAGCAGGCGTATGACGGCTGGTGGCTTCTGGGCTGGCTTGGCCTCGCCGAGATACTGGGTAGGCGGCGTCCGAACCTGGACCTCATCGCTGTGCCGTGCGTGCTCTACCTGTTCATCCTGCTCGGCACCGCCGCCGAGTACAGCTCCGGCTACGGCTGGTACCGGCTCACCGTGATGCCGCTGGTCTACCTCTCCGCGGGCCGTTTCATCTGGCTCGCCGCCATCGAGCTGTCGTGGACAAGGCTCGGCCTCGTGGCGGTGCTCGCCATCGCGACCGCGCAGAACTGGGCAGAGCCGTTGCATATCCAGTTCACCGCGATCCTGGTCGCCGCGTTGGTAGGGCTTGCGGTGCTGCCGGCTTTTGTGGCGATGGCGGATGCGAAGCTCCGCTCCCAGGCCCGGCTCGCCGCGATCGCCATCCTTGTCACACTCGTCCCGGTGGGGATCATCGAAGTGGCCGAGCTTGGCTTCATCTACGGCCACCTCTAGAGTCCCCCGGGTCTTCGAACCCAGCGCGCTCCGTGCCGCGGTGCGTGACGCGAGCCCGGCGATCCATCGCCCTGCCCTTGTCGAGATCGAGGACGAACTCGCCCCGCTCTAGATAAGCCGCATCGATCTGGCTGCGCGCGCTGAAGGCGTCCACGGTCGGAATCGCGCCGAGGACGGCAGAATCCAGTCGATCCCGCCACGTGTCGTGGCGCTGCGGGCTTGGGTGGAGGGGACTTTCGCGCGCGTACCAGTGCTTCAGCGCGACCGCCGCCGACACCGTCCACGCTTGCGGGCACTCGGGTTGGTTCGTACCCGCGATTGGGCTCGGCGAGGCTGCGCGGATATCCCTCCCCTCGAAGTCGTACATGACCGGACCGTCGGGGCTCACATAGAGAAACTCCACGTTGCCCCGCGCTGCGTTCACACCGTTGAGGAGGCGATTGCCGAGCTGGCGCGCCAGGCGCGCCAGGCCCTGGCGCTCCAGACCGCGAACGACGGCGAACGTCTCCTTTGGCCAGACGGTCCATGAACCGTGGTAGTCCTGAAACCCAACCAGACCTGCCTGGCTTTTGGCGCGGCATCGAACACCCACGTCGGTCAGGAAGTCCGGACCACAGATCTGCCGCGCCATCGGCGCGACGTAATCGGCTGCATTCGGCAGACCGTCGAACAGGCGGGTATCGAGGAGGAGCGCGCCGTTCGATGCGAGGCTGGTGATGACCCTTGGATTGCCGTCGGGCCCACGGTCGATTCCCATCGCGAAGCAACCCTGGCCCGGACTCCAAAGGCGGCTCAGAATCCGATCGCGCAGAAGGTCTGCACGGTCGCGCCATTCGGCGCGGTCGAGGAGCTCGCTCGCTCCGAGCAGCGCATCGTACGCATACGCCTGCACCTCGACCGCCGCGATCGGGGCGTCCCAGTTGGCGAGCGTGCCGTCGCTGTGAACGTACGAGGTGCCCGAGTCCTTCCAGACCTGGAAAGGGATCCCGTCCGGGTTGCGGCGCAAGAACTCGACAAACCCGAGGTCGGAGCCATCGATCTTCCGAGTGATCCAGCCGAGGGCGGCGACCAGGCTGTCACGCACGGTGGCCGTCGAGCCGTCTCCGCGGGTGAAGGTTGCGCCGAGCATCGCGCCTCCGTGCGCCCGGCAGTAGTCGATGACCAGGCGTACGAAAAGCGGAGTCGCGTCGACGCTTCCGTAGTAGGTCAGGCTTGCCACATCGCCTCCCCACCGGTCGGCAAGCTCGCGCAACAGGACCTCGGAGCCCGGCGATATGCGACGCGAGCCCACATAAAGGCTGCGGTGCTCGTGATGCACCTTGCCGGGCTCTTCTTCGTTGCTGTGCGGTCCGATCGGAGCTTCGCGAGTCCCCTGGAGCCCCGCCAGCGTCAAGATCACCTCGCGCGCGATCTCTGGAGCGATCAGGATCAGGTCCTGACCTGCGATCGCCGAGTCGCGGCCGAAGATGGCGTCTTTGAAGAGCACGCCGCCGCTTCCGTAGAGGCCACGGCCGGGTGCGCGGAGGCTGGCGAGGTCCGCGGTAGCGCTGACCATCAGCTCACGGATTATCGGTGCTCGAGCCTCGCGAACCTGGGTTCACTTTAGCCATCACTTGACAAAGCTGATCTCGTTTGCCAACCTGCATTACAGCCGACAACTGAGTCAGGCCCGTCGCCGGCGCACTCTCGCCCCGGGCGGCATTGTGGGGGAATTCCGGGAAGAAGGCGGCGGGCAGCGCATGAAGGTGGCCTGGGAGGAAAACGATCATGCGAAGGTTGCTTCTTTTAGCTGCCACAACCGTGCTTGTGGCGACCGCCTGCGGTGGCGGAGGCAGCGGCGGCGGGGGTAACTTCGACGCCAGCACGGTCAGCGGGACGGTGGTGCTGTCGGGCTGGCAGGCGTCTCCGGAAGAGGGCCAGGCCCTCCAGGCGGCCCTGAGCGGCTTCAAGGCCAAGTACCCCAAGGTCACCGTCGACTACGAGCCGATCGCGGGCGACTACCCGACCGCGATGGTGGCCAAGTTCAGCGCCCACCAGCCGCCGGACGTGTTCTACGTCGACTCTGGCGTCGCTCCGGACTGGATCAAGCAGGGCGTGCTGCAGTCGCTCGACGACTGGGCGAGCTCCCGCGGCTTCGACACCTCGCAGTTCTATCCGGGCTACCTGAACGCGTTCAAGGGATCCGACGGCAAGGTGTACGGCTACCCCAAGGACGGCAACACCCTTGCCATGGCGTACAACCCCGACATGCTGAACGCCGCGGGCGTGCAGCCGCCGACCACATATGACGAGATGACCAAGGTCGGCGCGGCGTTGAAAGCAAAAGGCGTGGTCGCGTACAGCATGAGCACCACGCTGGACCGCATCCTCGCGTTCGTCTACGGCGATGGCGGCGCTCTGTTGAACTCCAACAAGACGCAAGACGCCATCAACTCCAAGTTCAAGGACGCAGTCTCGTTCTACCTGAACCTTTTCCAGATGGGGTACGCCAAATCTCCATCTCAGCTCGGCGTCGACTGGAGTGGAAAGGCGCTCGGGGAGCAGAAGGCGGCCATCATCTTCGAAGGCGGCTGGCTCGACTCGTACATGAAGGGCTCGTTCCCCAGCGTTCCGTACAAGTGGGTGGCGATGCCCAAGGGCACGGCGGGTCAGTCGACCCTGGGCTTCACGGTCAGCTACTCGATCGGCAAGGACTCGGCCCACAAGGACGCGGCCTGGCTGCTGCTCACCTACCTCACGGGACCGGAGGGCATGAAGCTCTGGACGCAGGGTGGCGTGGCCAACCCGTCGAGGAAGGACGTACCGGCGCCTGCGGGCAAGGATGTGCTGGTCAGCAGCGCCTCCTTCGCCCACCCGTGGTCCTTCATCCCAGGCTTCAGCAAGGTGTCAGACGCGTTCAACAACTCGTTCGAGGCGGCGGTGGAAGGAAAAGGAACCGTGGATGACGTGGTCACCAAGACCAAGGCCGCGCTCGATCAGCAACTTAATCAGCCGTAACCCGGGTCGATGCTAGGCATCACCAAGGCGCGGGGCAACCTGGGCACCGAGCGTGCCCAGGAGGCCCTCGCCGGCTACGGATTCATCGCCATCCCGATGGTCCTGTTCCTCATCTTCAACATCGGGGCGCTCTTCTATTCCGCCTACATCAGCCTCTGGCGGTGGGAGATCCTCGGGCCGACCGAGTTTCTCGGCCTGCGCAACTACGCGTTCATCCTCCGCGACGACGTCTTCCACACCGCGATCAAGAACTCGATCTACTACACCGTGATCGTGGTGCCGATCCAGATGGCGCTGGGCCTCACCCTGGCAGTCACGGTCAACCAGATCTGGAGGGGGCAGACGTTTTTCCGGGCCGCGTTCTACTTCCCAGCGATCGCCAGCTCGGCGGCGATCACTGTTCTCTACATCTACATCATGGCCCCGGACGGTCTGTTCAATCACCTGCTCGAGCTGATTGGGGTCAACCCGCTGGGGTTTCACAACCAGGGCAACTGGCTCGGTCACAGTGACACGGCGCTCAACTCGATCATCGGGCTGAACGCCTGGACGACCTCGGGCACGATGATGCTTTTCTACCTCAGTCAGCTGCAGTCGATCCCCTCCGACGTCTACGAGGCCGCGAGGGTCGATGGGGCCGGCCCGTGGACCTCCTTCTGGAAGATCACGTTCCCGCTCCTGGCACCGGCGCACTACCTGGTGCTGACGGTGTCCGTGATCGGCGCCCTGCAGATGTTCGACCAGGCTTACATCGCCGGCGGATCGGGAGGTGACCCGGCCTACTCGTTGATGACCGTGGTTCTCTATCTGTACAACTCTGCCTTCCGGCAGTTCGAGTTCGGCTACGCGGCCGCGGTGGGAATCGTCCTGTTCATCATCATCTTCACCGCGACTCTCATCCAGCGTCGTCTCTTCGGCAGCAGCGAGTGGGCGTCGGCGCGATGAGCGATGTAGCGATCGCCAAACCCGTCACCGCGGAAGCCCCGCTTCCTGACGAGGACCTCACCCGCCGCCGGATCGGCCGGATCGTCGTGTACGCCATCCTGGCCTTCTACTCGCTGCTGGTATTCGTGCCTTTCCTGTGGACGATATCGACGTCTTTCAAGACGCTGCCTGAATCGCTGCAGATGACCTTCATTCCGAAGGCGCCCACCGTCGACGGCTACGTCACGGCGTGGACGCAGCTCAAGCCGGCGCTGCCGGTGATGTTCTTCAACAGCTTCCTCATCGCCACGATCGTCACCGTCACGAATGTCTTCTTCGGGGCCGTCGGCGGTTACGCGTTCGCAAGGCTGCGTTTTCCCGGACGGGAGGTGCTGTTTCTGCTGGTCCTGGGCACGCTCATGATCCCGGACCAGCTGCGGATGGTCCCCGTCTATCAAATCCTGGTGAACATCGGACTGGTCACGCCCGGCCCGCAGAACTACCTCGGGATCGCGATCATCATGGCGATCAGCGCGACGAGCCTTTTCGTCATGCGCCAGTTCTACCTGACGATTCCCTTCGACCTCGAGGAGTCAGCACGCATCGACGGGGCTGGGTTCTTCACCGCGTTCTGGCGAATTCTCTTTCCGCTCTCCAGGCCGGCCCTCGCAACGGTCGCGATCATGAGCTTCCAGGGCACCTGGAACGGCTTCTTCTGGCCGCTGATACTGCTGCAAGCCCAGGCGCACTGGACGCTTCCATTGGGCCTGAGCCAGTTCCGATTCCAGTACTCGACCGACTGGCCGCCCTTGATGGCCCTGGTGGTCGTGGCCACCATTCCCATCGTCATTCTCTATCTGTTCTTCCAGCGCTACTTCGTCAGCGGCCTGTCCGCAGGTGCGGTCAAGGGCTGACGCATCCGCCGGTCTCGGCCATCCTCCTCCGGCACGGATGGCCCGGAGCTAGATGAGCGCCTTCTCGGTCTCGGCGTCGAAGAAGTGCATCCCGCGAGTGTCGAGGCCCAGCTTGACGCGGTCACCTGGCGCGACATTCATACGCGGGTCGACCCGGGCCGTGACCTGGTCGCCCCCGACCTGCCCGTAGAGGAACTGGTCGGAGCCGAGCCGCTCGACCACATCGACCTTCATGTCGAGGGTCGGCGAGCCGTCCGAGATGCGGTCGGTGACCGTCTCCGGCCGGAACCCGATCGTGCCTTTCTCCGCGCCCACCGACTTGGGAAGCTTCACCTCGAACCCCGAGGCCTTGGCCGAACCGTTGGTCACGGTGGCCGGGACGAAGTTCATGGTCGGCGTCCCGATGAAGCCCGCCACGAACAGGTTCGCCGGGTGGTCGTAGATGTCGCCCGGGGTGCCCACCTGCTGCAGGATGCCGGCGTTCATGATCGCGATCCGGTCGCCCATCGTCATGGCCTCGACCTGGTCGTGAGTGACGTAGATGAAGGTGGTCTGCAGGTCGCGGTGCAGCTTCTGCAGCTCGACACGGGTCTGGCCGCGGAGCTTCGCGTCCAGGTTCGACAGGGGCTCGTCGAGCAAGAACACCTTGGGGCTACGCACGATCGCCCGGCCGAGCGCTACGCGCTGGCGCTGGCCGCCGGACAGGGCGCGCGGCTTGCGGGCCAGGAAGTTGTCGAGTCCCAGGATGCGCGACGCGTTCCGCACCCGCTTGTCGATCTCCTGCTTCTTCATGCGCTGCATCTGCAAGGGAAACGCCATGTTGTCGTAGACGGACATGTGCGGGTAAAGCGCGTAGGACTGGAACACCATCGCTATGTCGCGGTCCTTCGCGGCGACGTTGTTGACGACGCGGTCGCCGATCAGGATGCGGCCCTCGCTGATCTGCTCCAGGCCGGCCAGCATGCGCAGCGCGGTCGACTTGCCACAGCCCGACGGACCCACAAGAACCATGAATTCCTTGTCCTGGATCTCCACGTTGAAGTCCTTGACGACCGTCACGTCCGCCGTGTAGCGCTTGACTACGTGGTCGTAAGTTACTGAAGCCATCTCTTTCCCATCCCTTTAAACCCGGTAGCCATTCGCGCCGCTCCCACCGACAATTCTATTTACCTCCCCATATTGTGCAAATCGGGCCCCCTGACGCTCGACGTCGACTTGCGGACGACGAGCGTTGTGCTCAGCGGTGGCGGCGAGTCCACCGACTTGCCGTTCATGCGCTGGATCAGGATTCGAGCAGCGAGCCTCCCCTTCTCGACGGTGGGCTGGCGCACGGTCGTGAGCGGTGGGCTCGTCCACGCGGAAGCGGGAATGTCGTCGAAACCCACGACCGAAAGGTCCTCGGGCACCCGCAGCCCGGCCGCCCCGGCCGCACCCAGCACGCCGATCGCGGCCATGTCGCTCATCGCGAGCACGCCGGTTGGACCGCGCCGGCCTCTTGCCAGCGACTCGAAAGCACGACCTCCAGCCGCGACCGAGATGCCCGTGATGACGGTGGTCGGCTCTGGCGCGCCTGCGGCGTCGATTGCCTTGCGGTAGCCGTTGAGGCGGCGGGTGACGGACGGGCTCGGGTCCTTCTGGGCGCGCACGGGCGGTAGGACCAGGATTGCGATCCGGCGGTGGCCGAGCTCGAGCAGGTGCCTGGCCGCCGCCTCAGCGCCCGCCTCGTCGTCGATGTTCACCACCGGATGGTGGGCGGACCCCTCGGAGTCGACCAGGACGTTGGGGATGCCGATCCGCTCCAGGACACGAACCGCGCTGTCGTCCGGGCTCAGCCCCAGGCTGATGAACCCGTCGACCGACACCACGCGGATCGCTTGCTCCAGCGACCCGTCGAGGGGCGGAACCAGCAGGAGAGTGAGGTCGTGCTCGTCGCACTGCTCGCCCAGGCCCTGGATCAGCTCGCTCACGAAGGGGTTGCCGAAGACGGTCGCCAGGCGCTGAGGGATCAAAAGGCCGATCGTTCCGCTTCGCTTGGTGGAGAGAGCGCGGGCCGCGGGATGCGGCGTATAGCCGAGGTCATGCGCCACGCCGAGCACTCGCTCGAGCGTGGCCTGTCCCAGCCGGTCCGGGTTGTTGAACGCGAAGGACACGGCGGTCTTCGAGACGCCGGCGGCCGACGCCACGTCAGCGATGGTGACCCGGGACACCCAGCAAGGCTCCAGGCACTGAGGCGATCTCCCCTAAAAATCGCACCTTAAACCGTTTTACTAAAGCGGTTTATATCGGGATGCTATTCGCTCCCGGTCGGGCTGTCAAGCTCCGATTTTTTTCGCCGGCGACGGTTTCAGATCTACCCCTCCGCCTTAGGCGTCTGGGTGAGCGGGAGGATCAGCGCCGGGTCGACCTTCGGCGTCCGGTCGTACGCGGCCAGCCCGTTCTGCTCCTGCTCGACGTCGGTCAGCTGCGTGTAGCAGAAACCCTGCACCGGGCCGGGCCGCATCAGGGCGGCCACGAGCCCTTCGTAGGCGCGCACGAAGTGCTGCGCGTCGCTGACGTCGGTGTAGCCCCATCCGTCCGAGCTCGCGAACTTCAGGCCGCCGAGCTCCGTGACCAGCAGCGGCTCGCCGCGGTAGGAAAATCCGGGGTTGTACGGCTCGTGGTTGGCCGCCTTGGCCGTGAGCGCCGCCTCGACCGACGCGAAGTTCCGAGCCAGCTGGTCCGGCGTCGAGTAGTCGTGGACCGTGCAGAGGTCGGTGAGCGACTGCTCCCACCCGTCGTTGGACACTACCGGCCTCGTGCCATCGAGCTCGTGGGTCATGCGGTAGAGGCGCACCAGGAAGTCAGAACGGACCTCGGCGTCGATTCCCTCCAGCCCGAAGCTCTCGTTGGCCGGCACCCAGGCGACGACCGAAGGGTGGTTGCGATGGAGCCTTACGACATCGGCCCACTCGCGCATGAGGCGGCGCTCCGCCTCTGCGCTGTGCTCGTGGAAGCTCGGCATCTCCGACCAGACCAGGAAGCCGAGCCGGTCCGCCCAGTACAGCCAGCGCGGATCCTCGACCTTCTGATGCTTGCGCGCCCCGTTGAAGCCGAATGCCCGAGCGAGCTCGATGTCGCCGCGCAGCGCCGCGTCCGACGGCGCGGTCAGCAGGCCTTCCGGAAAGTAGCCCTGGTCCAGGACCAGACGCTGCACGATCGGCTCACCGTTGAGCCAGACCCGACCTTCTTTCTCCTCGATCTTGCGGAGGCCAAAGTAGGTCTCGACCCGATCGTCGCCGAGCGTGATCTCGACGTCGTACAGGGCCGGCGGCCACGGCGCGTGCCGGTCCAGGCGCAGATGCCCGCGCCCGGCGCCCGACCAGCGGCCCACCACCTCGCCATCGAGGCTGACCGCCACTTGCCCCTCGCCGTCGGCGTCGAGCTCGAACTGCAGGACGTCGTGGTCGAAGTCGGGCTGCAGCCGAATCCCGCGCACGTGTCGGGCGGGAAGGGGCTCGAGCCACACCGTCTGCCAGATGCCCGTGGTCGCCGTGTAGAAGATGCCCTCTCCCTTCGGCTTCCAGAACTGCTTACCCCGAGGAATCGTCTTGTCGGTGAGCCGGTCCTCGGCGCGCACGACCAGGACGTTGCCCGCCGGCCGGACCGCGGCGGTGACGTCGGCGGTGAAAGGCGTATGCCCACCTTCGTGGCGGGCGACCTCGATGTCGTTGACCCACACGGTCGCGCGGTAGTCGACCGCGCCGAAGTTCAGGTGCAGGCGCTCGGCTTTCGGCGCCTCGAAGGTGCGCCGATACCAGACGACGTCGCCGGGGAGCTGGCCGATCCCGGAGAGCCTGGACTCGGGACAGAAGGGCACGACGATCTTGCGGTCGTAGTGGGGCGTGCGGCCGGTGGCGAACTCCCACTCGCCGTTCAGGTTGATCCAATCCGGCCGCCGGAACGCAGGCCTGGGGTACTCGGGACGGGGTACCAATCGGCCGCCCTCCTCGCTACCTCTACGCGTTGGTCCGCCTCATCGGGCTATGCGCCGACGCTTCAGGCGAACGTTCGCTTTCCGACGCGCATAATACCCGGAGCTTGAGGGAGCGCAAGGCCCGGCATGTCTCTGTCAAGGACGTGGCGGCTCGCTCGGGTGTGAGCTTCCAGACCACGAGCAAGGTCCTGAACGGCGGCGGGTCTGTTTCCGAGCTGACGCGGGCGCGCATCCTCCAGGCCGCCAGCGACCTCGGCTACGTCCCCAACCTGCAGGCACGCAGCCTCGTGATGCAGCGTACGCAGACGGTCGGAGTGATCACGAGCGATTTCAGCGACCGCAACCTGAGCCGCATCCTCGCCGGGGCGGAGCAGGAGGCCCGGCGCCAGGATTTCGGTGTGATCATCAGCAGCATCGAGGCGGAGGGGTCGGGGACCGACTACGCCCTGCCCGCGATGATGGAGCGCCGCGTCGATGGCATCCTCCTGGCCGCGCCCAGGATGGAAGACGAGGCGGCCCTCGAGCACGTGCTGGACCGCGCCCTCCCCACCGTGAGCGTCCACCCGGTGCCCGGCGGCGGCGTGACGACGGTCGGATCGGACGACGAGCAGATCGGCTTGATCGCCACGCGACACCTGCTCGAGCTCGGGCGGCGCGTGATCGGATCGCTGATCGGCGCGCGCGGCCAGCAGACCGCGGAGGCGCGGCTTCGGGGTTACCGCAAGGCGCTCGAAGAGGCGCACGTCGCCTTCGACGCAGGGCTGATCGACGAAGGCGGTTGGGACATCGCCGGCGGCCACGCCGGTACGCGACGTCTGGTGGAGCGGCATCCGGACGTCA
>DATKFA010000361.1:0-10686 GCA_035511715.1 Candidatus Acidiferrum sp.
AGACCTGATGGCCGCCGGCGCGCTCGACGTTGCGGTCGTTTCCGCCCTCATGAAAAAGGGGAGGCCGGGTCACGTGCTCACCGTGATGTCGCCGCCCGAGCTGACCGGGCGGCTCACCGAGCTGCTGCTGCGGCGGAGCACGACCCTCGGGGTGCGCCTCACGCCGGTCCAGCGCGTGCTCGCCGATCGCCGCATCGTCGAGGTGACGACAGCGGTGGGCACCGTGCGGGTGAAGGTCAAGGAGCTCGACGGCCGGGCCGTCGACGTCGCACCGGAGTACGAGGACTGCAGGCGGATCGCGCTCGAGACCGGCCGCGACCTGCGCGAGGTCATGCGCCTGGTCGATGCGGCGGCGCGGCGCGACCTGGGGCTCGAATGACCGCGCTCGTCCTCGACGGCAGGGCCGTCGCGCAGCAGATCTACGAGGAGGTGGGCGCAGCTGTCAGTGAACGGGCCGCGCGTGGAGGATCGCGGCCGCGCCTGGCCACCGTGCTGGTTGGAGACGATCCCGCGTCGGCGACGTATGTGCGGCTCAAGCAGCGCAATGCGCAGAACGTGGGCATCGACTCCGACGACCACCGGCTGCCGGCCGATACGACGACGGAGCAGCTGGTCTCGTTGGTCCGCGCTCTGAACGCCGACGACTCGATCAGCGGCATCCTGATCCAGCAGCCGACTCCGAACCAGATCGACGTGCAGCGCGTCGTGCTGGAGCTGGACCCGGCGAAGGACGTGGACGGGTTTCATCCGGTCAACGCGGGCAAGCTGGCGCTGGGCATGGCAGGTGGAATGGAGCCGGCCACGCCCTCGGGAATCGTCGAGCTCCTGGTGCGCAGCGGCGTCGAGATCGAAGGCGCGAACGCGGTCGTGGTCGGCCGCAGCAACCTGGTGGGTAAGCCCACGGCCCTGCTGATGCTCAAGCACAACGCAACCGTCACCATCTGTCACACGCGCACACGGGACCTTGGGAGCCACACCCGGACGGCCGACATACTCGTCGCCGCGGCCGGTAAGGCCAACCTGATCGGCCGCGACATGGTGCGGCCCGGCGCAGCGGTCGTGGACGTGAGCACGAACTGGGTAGGCGGCCGCCAGGTCGGTGATCTCGGACCAGGCGTAGCCGACGTGGCCGGGTGGCTGACGCCGAACCCCGGCGGCGTCGGCCCGATGACGCGCGCGATGCTGATCAAGAACACCTTCGAGGCGGAGGTCCGGCGGCGCCCATGAGCCAGATTCCGCTCGAGGCGATCCGCCTGATGAACGGCTTTCGCGGCTACCAGCTGGTAGTTGCCGCCTGCCGGCTGAAGCTGCCCGACCTCGTGGCGGCGGGGCACACCGACCCGGACGAGCTCTCCTCGCTGACCGGTATGGAACCCGGTTCGCTTCGGCGCGTCCTGCGCGGGCTCGCGGCCTGGGGTTTCTTCGCCGAGGACTCGGCTGGCGCCTACCGCACAACCCCCGTCTCCGAAGCCTTTCGCTCCGATCAGCCCGGGCTGCGGAACATGGCGATGATGCTCAGCAACGAGGGCTACGCCAGCTGGGGCGAGCTCATGTACACGATCGAAACGGGCAAGCCGGTCTTCGAGCACATCTACGGCAAGAGCCGATGGGAAAAGATGGCGGAGGAGCCCGAAGACGCGTCGCTGTTCAACGCCGCGATGGTCAGCACCTCAAAACGTGTCGGCAACGAGTTCGCCGCGGCATACGACTTCGAAGGTGTGGGCGTCGCGGTCGACGTGGCCGGAGGCAACGGAGCGCTGCTCGCGGCCGTGCTGCGTCGCCTTCACACGGCGCGAGGCATCCTCTTTGATCTCGCGCACGGACTTGAGGGGGCACGCCAGCTCCTGGAGGACGCAGGCGTCGCCGATCGGGTCACGATCACTGAAGGAAGCTTCTTCGAATCGGTTCCGACCGGCGGCGATCTCTACGTGCTCAAGTCGATCATCCACGACTGGGACGATGAGTACGCAGTCCAGATTCTGAGCAGCTGCCGGCGGGCCATGCACCCCGGGGCGCGCCTCGTCCTCGTCGAGAGGTTCATGCCCGAGCGGATCGATTCACCCGATGACTACCTTGGAACCGTGATGAGCGATCTCCACATGATGGTCGTCCTGGGTGGGCGGGAACGGACAACTCAGGAGTACACCGCGCTGCTCACGGACGCGGGGCTGAGCCTTACGAGGGAGGTGGCGATGGCCTCGGATTTCTACGCCGTGGAGGCGAGGCCGGCCTGACCTACAAGGACGCCCTCGACCTCATCTCCAGACAGGGCCGGTTCGCGATGAAGCTCGGCACGGAACGCACGCGTGCCTTGCTCGACCACATCGGCAAACCGGACGAGAAGCTGCGGGGTGCGCTGATCGCCGGGACCAACGGCAAGGGGTCGACCGGCACGTGCCTCAGCTCAATTCTCAGCGCCGCAGGACACAACGTGGGATTCATGCCCAAACCGCACCTGATCTCGTACACGGAGCGCATCGAGGTCAACGGCACGCCGATCAGCGAAGACGATTTTGTGGCGACCCTGGAGAGCCTCGGGCCCGCGATCGAATGGGTCTCCTCGACGATGGGCCTGCCGACCGAGTTCGAGATGCTGACCGTGATGGCGGTCACCTACATCGCCGCCCGTGCCGACCTGCTGGTCTGCGAGGTCGGACTCGGCGGACGGCTCGACGCCACCAACGCGCTGGACCTTGGGGTCGCAGCCATCACCAACGTCGCCCTTGATCATCAGAAGTACCTGGGTAACACGATCGCCGAGATCGCGCGCGAGAAGGCGGCGATCATCAAGCGCGGCAACCGCGTCGTCACCGCGTGCGACGGCGAGTCGCTCGAGATCGTCGAGGCGCGAGCCGCGTCCGAGTCGGCACAGCTCTGGCGCCTTGGGTCGGAGATCGAGTTCCGTGCCTCATCCCTTGGCTGGTCCGGATTCGAGCTGTCCGTGAGCGGCCCTGGTTTCGAGCATCACGGCCTGACCCTGCCGTTGCTGGGTGACTACCAACCCGCCAACGCAGCGCTCGCCGTGGCTGCGGCCCACCTGATCACAGCCGTGTCCGATGAGCATGTTCGCGCGGGCCTCGCGGCGACGCGGTGGCCGGGACGCTTGCAGGTGATCGGCGAGCGACCGCGCGTCATCCTCGACGGCGGCCACAACCCCGCGGCCCTGATGCGCGCCGGCGCCGCTCTGCGCGACCTGATCGGATCGGAGCGCCTGGTGACAGTCTTCGGGATGCTCAGCGAGCGGGATCCAGTCCAGCTCGTGGCGGCGTTGAAGACGTTGCGGCCCGACGCCGTCGTGTTCACCGAGCCCGCCAGCGCGCACGGACACGTGATCCCGGCCGACCGGCTGGCCGGCGTTTACGGACCCGGCTCAGCGGCCGAGCCACGCGCCGAGCTGGCGCTCGCCCAGGCCGTTGAGCTCGCCGGGCCGGGCGGCAACGTGCTCGTCTGCGGGTCGCTCTACCTCGTCGGCGAGATCCTGGCCCTCAGGGACTAGCGCGCAGGAAACGCACGCAGAGGTAGACGCAGCCCGCGATCATCGGCAGAAGGAGGGCCAGACCGAACACGGCCGAGAGCGGTCCGCCGGTGATCGCCAGTCCAATCACCAGAATCGCCGAGAGGGCGACGCCGCCCGCCCCGAAGAGGAGGTCGCTGGCGGTGCGTGGCCGAATCGGCCTGGGTGCCCGGGCGACTCGCCGGCTCGCCTGCGCTCCCTGCCGCGCCGCCAGCCCGTAGATCAAGGCGCCGACCCCAGCCGCCCCCGCCAGCAACGTGACGACCTCCGCGATGAGACCCTCTCTCGTGTCGGCGACTCGCGTCGCGGCCGCGAACGCGACAACGACCAGCGCGACTCCGGCGACGAGCGCAAACCTACGCATCTCGATGCGCCGCGTCGAGCAGCTGGCCCCGAAGGCGGCGCATGCCGCGAAGCCAGCGGTCGTAATCGTCCGCCTTGCGCCGGAAATACTCCGCAACCTCAGGGTGCGGCAGGATGAGAAAACGCTCGGCGGCGATTCCCTCGACCACAGCATCAGCGACAGCCTCCGGCTCGAGGGCGCCTTCGGTGAGGAAGTTGGTGCCGAGCGCCCGGCGCTCAGCGGCAAGCATCTCCGTCTTGACGCCCTGCGGGCACAGGCACGAAACCCGGATCCCCGCGTCGCCGTGAGCTATGGCGAGCCACTCGAAGAGCGATAACGCGGCCGCCTTGGTCGCACCGTAAGGGGCGGCGAAGAGGTGGTTTAGTAAACCCGCTGCGGAAACTGTGCCGACGATGTAGCCGTCGCGTCGCGTGAGCATGCCGGGCAGAACGTGTCGCGCCGCGTACACGTGGGACATCACGTTGACCTCCCAGATGCGCTGCCACTCTGCATCGTTCGCCTCTGGACCACCTGCGACTGCGATGCCTGCGTTGGAGCAGAACACGTCGATGCGCCCGTGCGATGTCTCGGTCTGATTGACGAGTCGCGCAACGTCTGCTTCATCGGACACATCGCACTGCACCGCGTCGCCACCCACTTCACTGGCGACCGATCGGGCGCTCGCGTGGTCAATGTCCGCCGCGACGATTGCCTTCGGGACTTCGCTCGCGAACCTGCGAACGAGCGCACGACCGATGCCGCGCCCAGCTCCGGTGACGACGATGACCCGTCCGGTCAGCTCCATCGCTCACCCATCGTGATCATTCTCAGAGGTCGCGGACGCTCGTCGCCTGAAGGGCTTTGAGGCAGCGGGAAAAATTTCTTGTGGAAAACACGGGGCGGGTGCTTTTCGCGACTCGCGATAGCGCATAGAATCACTCCCCATGGTCGGAGGGGGCCTCGACTACAGCGCGCCCTTTCAGCGCGCAATCGAGCTGATTGGGAAGCGTTGGACTGGGGCGGTCGTCAAGGCCTTGCTGCCGGCACCTGCGCGTTTCAATCAGCTGCTCGCGGGCATACCGGGGATCAGCGATCGGGTGCTGACGGAGCGCTTGCGCGAGCTTGAGACCGAAGGCATCGTCGAGAGGCTCGTCGACCCGGGCCCGCCGGTGCGCGTGAGCTATCGGTTGACGTCGCGGGGTCGTGCGTTGGAGCCGGTGCTGGCTTCGGTTTCGGAGTGGGCGGAGAGCTGGCTGACGACCACGGCCGCGGCGGTGGGCTGACCGCCAAACCAAAATTTCCCAAAGGTTGCCCCGGGCCCTCCCTTCCTCCGCCGTTGCCGTCCCTCCCCCCCGGCACACCTCGATCGAGCTTAGGATTCGCAAAAAGTGACTTCAACCCAGCCTGTTAAGAGGTGCGGAGGGTATGGCGAACACGACTGATAGGCTTTACCGAATGCCGATTGGCGACTTCCTCCGCCGCCGGCCCGAGGCTCAAACCTGTCAGGCGTGCGGGTCGCCTCTTCCACACGGTGCGGTCTTCTGTCCGTCGTGCGGCGTGCGCACAGATGACCCCCAGGCCGAGCCTCTTCACATCGTCGACCGGACCACGGGACTCTTCAACGACCGCTTCGTCCGTCCAGTCCTCGAGGACGAGCTCGCGCGCGCACATCGCTACCAGCGCAACCTCGGCGTGCTCCTCATCGAGGCGAATGGCTCGCTCGCGGCTGAAGAAGCGCTGAAGACCATGGCCGCTGCCCTCGCGGGAACCGTGCGTGACGTCGACACTCCGGGCGTGCTTGGCCGGACACCGCCTCAGCTGCTGGCGATCCTTCCCGACACCGACGTCGCGGGAACCGCGCACGCGGCGAACCGCGTGCTGGCCGCGGTCAACGATGCGCTCAAGCCTCAGGGCGGTCAGGCCGCGGTCGGGCTGGTATGCGTCCGGCCGGGTCAGCGGGTCCGTGCGGGCGCCGTGATCGAGAGCGCGAGCCGCTCTCTGCGGTCCGGCCGTCCCGAGATGATGGGCAAGCCGGCCTGAGCGTCGAGCTCTACCTCGCTCGCCACGGCGAGACCGAGTGGAGTCTGTCCGGACGGCATACGGGCGTCACCGACATCCCGCTCACAGCTCGTGGAGAGGAGAACGCGAAAGACCTCGGCAAGAAGCTTCGCGGCATCCAGTTCGACACCGTCTACTCGAGCCCGATGCAGCGCGCGCTTCGCACCGCGCATCTCGCCGGCTACGAACGTCCGGACGTCACGCCGCTGCTGAAGGAGTTCGACTACGGACGCTACGAAGGTCTCACCACCAGGCAGATCCAGGAGTCAGATCCAGGATGGGACCTGTACCGTGACGGCTGCCCGCACGGGGAGTCACCCGCTCAGGTCTACGCGAGAGCAACGCGGTTCATCGACCTCGTCCTGAGCCGAGGTGAGGGACGAGCGCTCGCTTTCGGCCACGGCCACATCCTGCGCGCGATCGCCGTCGCGTGGATCAGCGCGGACATCACGGTCGCGACCAACCTGCAGCTCGACGTGGCAACGCTCGACATCCTCCGGGACGCGGACCACGGCCGGGTCATCGCGCTGTGGAACGAAAGATGACCCTGACTACGTCTTGCGCCGTAGGGTCCAGGTGCGGCTGCGCACACCAGGCAGGCCGGCGAACACGAGATAAGCGGAAGTGGAAACGTCGGCGCGATAGCGGTGGCGTTCACCAGGGTTGATGAGCAGCATCTCGCCGGCGCCGACCTGGCCGGTCTGCGAGCCGTCGTCGAAATTCAGTCTCCCGCTTGTGACGATCATTGCCACCGGAATCGCGTTGCGGTGCTCGGGCACGACCTGGCCGGGCTCGAGGCGAAGTCCCACGACACGCATCGAACCGCAGTCCGCGATCTGCTCGAAGCCGAACGCGCGTGGACCGTCGCCCGCGTCTGATGCCGACACGGTGTCCAATTGAACATCGTCCACGCGACCGGCATCGCCGGCGCGCGGCAGGCGAGCGGCATCGTCGTCGTGATCGACGTTCTCCGCTCGTTCACCGTCAGCGCCTACGCGCTGGCGGGCGGAGCACGCGAGTGCCGTCTGGTCAGGACGATCGCGGAGGCGCATGACCTCGCTGCGAAAACGCCAGGCGCGGTGATCTGCGCCGAGGAAGATGCGCTGCCCGTCGACGGCATAGCGATCAGCAATTCCCCGACGCAGATCCGCCAGCTCGACCTGAAGGATCGAGTCCTGATCCAGCGATCGACCGCGGGAACACAGGTCGCCGACGCCGTCCGAAGCGATGACATCTACGCGGCGAGTCTGGTCGTCGCTCGCGCGACAGTTCAAGCCTGCCTGTTAAGGAATCCCGAGGTCCTCACACTCGTTGCGTCGGCCGACCATCCCGAGGACCACGCCTGCGCGCGCTACATGGATGCGATTGCCACGGGCGGACATGTTGACCTCGACGAGCTCCTGGAGCCGCTGCGACGCACAGACCGGTACCTGCGCGTAAGAGCTGGGGCGTGGCCGGGCTTTCCCCCGACCGACCTGGATCTTTCCCTGCGCGCGGATGTCTTCGACTTCGCCATGCCCGTCGCGCGCGCGGATGGATACCTTCGCGTCACCGCAAAGCCTTGACGTCCGACCGCGCCTGGGCTCCTCCACCCTGAACATCACCGGCTCGCCGCTAGAGGTCCACGGCCTCCGCCGCGCCGAGCTCCATCGGCGTCGCAAACGCGGTGACGAAGGAGCACCGCGTTATGACCGCCCTCAGCGCGGCGAGGGACCCTCGGTGCGCGACGACCGCGACCTCGCCCGCGCGCGACGAAGGCTCGAGCTCGCTCCAGAACCGAGCCACCCTCAGCTCGAGCTGCGCTACCGTCTCGCCAAAGGTCGGCGGGGTCCGCCGGAGGTCCGACTCCCATACGCGGGCTGCCTCCGGGTCCTCCCGCCACAGGTCACCGAGAAAGCGCCCTTCCCAGGAGCCGAAGTCGATCTCGCGCAGTGCCGTTGTGGTCTGGACGGTCAGTCGATGGGCCGCGGCGACCAGCGAGGCCATGTCGCAGGCGCGAAGCGAGTCGCTCGACCACACCGAGGACAGCGGGCGGTCGTGCAATCGGTCGGCGAGCTGCATCGCCTGCGCGCGGCCAAGGTCGCTTAGCGGCGGATCGCTCGCCCCGATCGCGACGCCGGCCGGCGCGGCCGATGCTCCATGGCGGATCAGCCAGATTCGGCTCATCAGCGGACGGCGAAGACGAGGAGCACGGCCAGCTGGCACAGCTCGGCTGCCGCACCGCATATGTCGCCGGTCGCGCCGCCCACGCGGCGCCGCGCCAGCACGGCCAGGGTCACGCCGACAAGCGCGACCAGCGGCAGGGCGATCAACGCCCTTTTCCAGTCGAGCAAGCACACCACGCCGGCGCTGGCGGCGCCCACGGCGAGATCGAGGCCGCGGCGCCGTTCATCCCAGGCCGCGACACCGAGCCCCGCCTGCCGGACGTAGGGGACAAACGCGATGATGCCGAGCGTGGCCAGGCGCGACAGCGCGCCGGCGATGACGAGCCCGGCGAGGGCGCGAAGAGGCGACATCGAAGCGATCGCCGCCACGTCGAGCAGCAGAACCACCGCGATCGCGGTGACTCCATACGAACCGAGTCGAGGATCCCGCATCACCTCGAGCCGTCGGGCGGCGTCGCCATGCGCCATCAGCCCGTCGATCGAGTCCGCGAGCCCGTCGAGGTGCAGCGCCCCGGTCATCACCGCGAGCACCGCGACGGCGACCGCCGCGCCGAGCAGCGGCGCGGTCAACCCGGCAGACACCACATATGCGACACCGGCCGAGAATCCGATCAACGCCCCGATGGCAGGGAAGTACGCACGCCCGAGGCGCTCGCCGGGACTGCCATCCGCGTTGGCGACCGGAAGGACGGTCAGGAAAGAGACCGCGGCGCGCAGCGAGCGAATGCTCACGTCAGATCGAGCGTCCGCCCCGCGACCATCAGGACCGAGCGCTCGGCGCAGCCCGCGAACGCTGCGTTGACGCCTCCGAGCACGTCCCGAAACGTGCGCGCGAGAGCGTTGGCCGGCACGATGCCGAGGCCGACCTCGTTGCTGACCACCACACCGCGTCGCGCCGCCAGCTCGGCCGCGGCTTTGTCCGCGCGTTCGAGGATCTCGTCCGGGGACGTGCCGGCGCCGAGCAGGTTCGACACCCACAGCGTCAGGCAGTCAACCAGGACGAAATGATCCGGCGGAGTCGCCGCTACAGCGGCGAGCAGGTCGAGTGGGGCTTCGACCGTTGACCAGCCGGACGGACGAGCGGAACGATGGCGCCAGATGCGCTCGGTCATCTCATCGTCGCCGGCGGTCGCGGTCGCGATGAGTGTCACGCCGCCGCCCGACTCGAGCGCAAGGCGCGCCGCACGCTCCGACTTGCCGCTGCGCGCGCCACCGAGCAGCAGGACGAAGCCCATCAGAAATCGATGCCGCGGATGGCTCGGATGCCGGCGTCGAAGGCGTGCTTGCGGTTGCGCATCTCCGTCACCGTGTCGGCGATGTCGACCAGCTCCGACGGCGCATCACGACCGGTCGCGATCACGTTCACCGATGCGGGGCGCGCGGCGATCGCCGACACGACCTCCGCGGCCGGGATCCATCCCCAGTTGATCGGGTAGGTGATCTCGTCGAGGACGACGAGCTGGTATTCGCCCGAGGCGATCTTGTCGCGAGCCACCCGCCAGGCCTCGCGGGCGACGGCCTCGGTGCGCTCCATGCTTTGCGAATCCCAGGTGAAGCCATCGCCCAGCGTCCACCACTCGACGCCGAGACGGATGGCGCTGTCACGCTCCCCGACCTTCCAGCGATCGGACTTGATGAACTGGACCACGCACACCTTCCACCCGCGCGCGATGGCGCGCAGGGCGGTGCCGAACGCCGCGGTCGATTTCCCCTTGCCGTCGCCGGTGTTCACGATCACGAGCGAGGCGGCCCTGCGGGTGGCGCGCACCGGAGCTTCGCGCGGAGGCGCTGCGCGCTTCACCTGCGCACCGGGATCACGGCCTTCCCATGGCCGTTCAGTCCGACCACCATCACCCGTGCTCGGTAGTGCTCCGAGATCGCCGGCTCGGTCAGGATCTCGGCCGGCGGCCCGACCGCGACCAGGCGGCCGCCGACGAGCAGCGCCAGGCGGTCGGAGTACTGGCCGGCAAGGGTCAGGTCGTGCATCGCTGCGATCACGGTCAGCTCCTGCTCTCCGCGGAGCTGATCGATCAGCTCGAGGACGTCCTGCTGCCTGCCGATGTCGAGCGAGGTGGTCGGCTCGTCGATCAGAAGGACGGGCGCCTGCTGGGCCAGCGCCCTCGCGATGGCGACCCGCTGGCGCTCGCCGCCGCTCAGGTTGTCGAGCGCTCGCTCGGCCATCGAATCGAGCGCGAGGCGGCGCAAGACGTCCGCGACGATGCGCCGGTCGCGGGCGCTCTCACGACCGAGGTAACCGAGGTGCGGGCTGCGTCCGAGCAGGACGTACTGCGCGACCGTCATCCCCGCCGGCATGTGCGGCTCCTGGAGCAGCATCGCCACGCGGCGGGCGATTGCCCGACCGCCAAGGGCGGACACCGCCTGGTCGCCGACCAGAATCTCGCCCCGCGCCGGCACCAGGCCGGCGACGGCGCGCAGGACGGTCGTCTTGCCCGCGCCGTTCGGTCCGATCAACGAAAGCCATTCGCCCGAGGCGACGCTGAAGTCGAGGTCCGCGACCACCGGTTCGCCGTCGTACGCGACGGCGACGTCCCTGAGCGTGATGGTGCTCACAGCGCCGCCATCCGTGTGGATCGCATCACCACGAT